>NZ_AP018558.1:820000-1090000 GCF_003574215.1 Hydrogenophilus thermoluteolus
CCTACCGGATGCAGCGATTCGTGGCGTTTCTTGATCCGTGGTCGGACCCGTTGGGGAAAGGGTATCAATTGACCCATGCCCTGATCGCCTTCGGTCGTGGGGAATGGTTGGGGGTTGGCTTGGGCGGCAGCATCGAAAAACTCTTCTATTTGCCCGAAGCGCACACCGATTTCATTCTGGCCGTGATCGGTGAGGAGTTGGGCTGGTTGGGGGTTGTGACCGTGGTGCTCCTGTTTGCGGTCTTGGTTTGGCGTATGGTGGACGTGGGGCGACGGCTGGTGCAGGTGGAGGCCTATTTCGCCGGTTTGGCCGTGATCGGCGTGGCGCTCGGCGTTGGTGTGCAGGCAGCGATCAACATGGGGGTCAATGTCGGATTGTTGCCGACGAAAGGGCTCGCGCTGCCGTTCATGAGTTACGGCGGTTCGGCACTGGTGATGAACCTGCTCGCGGTGGCGTTCGTGATGCGGGCAGAATGGGAGTTGCGATCGTTATGTCGTCGGAACCCCGTGTAGCTGCGCTTGCCGCCGGCGGGACAGGCGGACACATCTTTCCGGCACTTGCGGTCGCGCACGCGCTCGAACGCCGCGGCTGGACCGTGGTTTGGCTGGGGAATTCGGCTGGGCTGGAAGCGAAAATTGCGGCGGAAAACGGGATTGCGTTTTATGACGTGGCGTTCGGTCAGGTGCGGGGTAAAGGGTGGCGCCGTTGGTTGTCGTTGCCCGTGGCGCTTGGTAAAGCAACGGGGCGGGCAGTTCGGGGGTTGCGCGCCCATCGGGTTTCTGCGGTCGCAACGTTCGGAGGATACGTCTCGGTTCCCGCTGCGCTCGCGGCCAAACGGTTGCGGTTGCCACTGGTGATCCATGAGCAGAACGCGCGCGCGGGGCTGGCCAACCGGGTGCTCGCGCCACTTGCCAGCCGCGTGTTGACCGCGTTTTCCAATGGGTTGCGCCGCGCAGAAGTGGTGGGAAACCCGGTCCGCGATGCGATCGTCGCGCAACCGGAGCCATCGCTGCGCTATCGTGACCGGGAAGGGCCGTTGCGCCTTTTGGTGTTGGGCGGTAGCCTGGGGGCGCAGCGGCTCAACCGACTGGTTCCGGTTGCGCTTCGGTTGCTGGCGCCCTCGGAACGCCCGTTGGTGCGCCACCAAACGGGGGAACGCGATTACGAGGCAACGCTGGCTGCCTACCGCGATGCGGGTGTGACCGCACAGTGCGAACCGTTCATCGTCGAGATGGGGGCGGCGTTGGCGGGAAGCGACTGGGTTGTGTGTCGTGCGGGTGCGATGACGGTCTCTGAAGTGGCGGCGGTTGGGGTTGCGGCCCATTTTGTTCCCTATCCGTACGCCGTCGATGATCATCAATACGCGAACGCCCAATGGCTGGTGGCGCAGGATGCGGCGCTGGTAACGCGCGAGGCCGATTTGACGCCGGAGCGGTTGGCCGATTGGTTGCGTCACGCTTCGCGAGCCGACGCGGCCCGCATCGCGCAGCGAGCCTACGCGTTGGGTATCCGTGACGCCCAAGTGCGTATCGCTCAAGTGATCGAGGAGATAACCGACCGATGAAACATCGGGTACGAAAAGTTCATTTCGTAGGCATCGGCGGTGTTGGCATGAGCGGCATCGCGGAGGTTTTGGTCCAGATGGGGTTTGCGGTGAGCGGCTCCGATCTGACGCTCAGTCCAACGGTCGAACGGTTGCGCCAAATGGGGGTGACCGTGTTCCTCGGACACGACGCAGCGCACCTTCAGGATGCCGACGCGGTGGTCGTCTCTTCCGCAATCACGCCCGACAACCCCGAGTGGGTCGAGGCGCGAAAGCGGCGGATTCCGGTCGTGCCGCGTGCCGAAATGTTGGCCGAGCTGATGCGCTTTCGCCAAGGTATTGCGATTGCCGGCACGCACGGCAAGACGACCACGACCTCGCTCGTCGCTACCTTGTTGGCCGAAGCCGGACTCGATCCTACTTTCGTGATCGGTGGGCGGCTGTTGGCTGCGGGCAGTAACGCCAAATTGGGTTCAGGTGCTTATCTCGTCGCGGAAGCGGACGAATCGGACGCCTCTTTCTTGCACCTTTCCCCCGTGATCGCGGTGGTGACCAACATCGACGCCGATCATATGGCCACCTACGGCCACGATTTCGAGCGGTTGAAGGCGCACTTTCTGGAGTTTCTCCACCGCCTGCCGTTTTGGGGGGTCGCGGTCCTGTGTTGGGACGAAGCGCCGGTGCGCGAAATTGCCCAGCGGTGTAGCCGCGTGGTACTCTCGTATGGGTTCCATCCGGAGGCGATGGTCCAGGCAGAAGACGTGGTGGTGCGTGACGGCAAAACCCATTTCACGCTGGTGCGCCGCAACGGTCAGGCGCGGCGCACCGCAGTGACGATGTCGCTTCTGGGAACGCACAACGTGCGCAACGCGCTCGCGGCGGCTGCGGTGGCGAGTGAATTGGGGGTCGATGACGAAACCATCGCGCGGGGGCTTGCGACGTTTCAGGGAGTTGCCCGCCGGTTCGAACGCCATGGGTGGTTCGTGCTGACGAATCCAACTGGTGCGCGTGTGCGGTTCGAACTGGTCGACGACTACGGCCACCATCCGCGGGAGCTCGCCGCAACGATCGAGGCTGCTCGTTTGGCCTATCCAAACCGGCGTCTGATCCTTGTCTTTCAACCCCATCGCTATACCCGCACGCGCGACTGTTTCGACGACTTCGCCCAGGTGCTTTCCGAGGTAGATGGTTTGGTCTTGACCGAAGTCTATCCGGCGGGCGAAGAGCCGATCCCGGCAGCCGACGGCCGAGCGCTCGCTCGTGCCGTTCGGTTGCGCGGACGGGTCGAACCGGTTTTCGTCGATGCGATCGACGGGATTCCTGAGGCGCTTGCCGCGGTGGTCCAAGACCACGATCTCGTGCTCAGTATGGGGGCGGGGTCGATCGGGACGTTGCCCCGCTTGCTGGCACCTTACGCGGAGCAGGCATGATGCGCGAACGGATAGCCGTTTTGATGGGCGGGGCGTCCGCGGAACGGACGATTTCGCTCCGCTCCGGAAATGCCGTGTGTGCGGCGCTTACCCGAGCGGGGTTTGACGTGGTCCCGTTCGATCCCAAACTGCGCGACTGGCCGGAGTTGACGCAGGAAGGGGTTACCAAGGCGTTCGTCGTCCTGCACGGACGGGGGGGCGAAGATGGGACCGCGCAAGCGATACTCGAGTGGTTGCGCATTCCCTATACGGGAAGTGGTGTGTTAGCAAGCGCGCTGGCCATGGACAAATGGCGGACCAAGCTCGTTTGGCAGGCGGTGGGATTGCCGGTGATTCCTGGGATTCGCGTGACACGGGATGCGTGGCAGCGAGATGCCGACGCCGTGCTCGACACGGTGCGGGAAGCGGTTCCGGCACCGTGGTTCGTCAAGCCGGTCCATGAGGGTTCGAGCGTTGGGGCGGGGGCTGCTGCGAATCGGGACGCACTGGTTACGCGCATCGAAGCGGCGTTGGCGTACGACGACGACGTGCTCGTCGAGCAGCAGGTGCGGGGTCGGGAATTGACCGTGGCGTTCCTCGGCGATGAGGTCTTGCCTGTGATCGAGATCGAAGCGCCCGAAGGCAATTACGATTTTCACCACAAATATGAGAGTAGCGATACGCGCTACCATTGCCCGGCACCCCTTCCGGAGTCGATCTTGCGGGGATTGGAAACGCTCGTTGTGCAGGCGCGCGACGCATTGGGTTGTGAAGGATGGGGCCGTGTCGATCTTCTCTGGGACGGGAGCGAGGCGAAATTGCTCGAAATGAATACGGCGCCCGGTATGACCGACCATTCGTTGGTCCCGATGGCGGCGCGTGCCGTGTGTCTGGATTTCGACCAACTCTGTGTGCGCATTCTCGAAACGGCGCGGCTCAAAGGGGGCTTTTCGTGCGCGCACGGTTGAGTGGCGTGCAACGGTGGCGGTTGGGCGCGAAAGTTGCGTTCGCAGGGGCGTTGCTCGTCTGGGGGCTTGGCTTGTTGGCTCTGGTGCGGGAGCGGCTCTTCGTGCCGGTTCGAGAGGTTGCGCTGATGGTGGCCGAAGGGTCGGTTGCCCAGATCGATCCGGAACAGGTGGTCGAGACGGTGACGCAGCAGGTGCGCGGGCAGGCGCTCTGGGAAGTCGATCTGATCCGCATCGAGCGGCAATTGAAGGCGTTTCCCGTCGTCGATCGGGTTCGGGTGGAGCGCGTTTGGCCGGACCGACTGGTGATCGAGTTGGCGTTGCGCAAACCGGTATTGCGCTGGCGCAATTTGGATGACGGCACATGGCGCTGGATCGACGCGCAAGGGCGCCCATTCCAAGATCGGCTTTCCCCCGAAAATGGCGAAGAGATTTGGCTTGCCGCACACGAGGCGCAATTGGTCGACGCGTTTCGCAACCTTCGAGTGGTTGCACCAGTCTTGCCCGATACGTTACACCTCAGCGGAATCACGCTGTCCCCATTGGGTGCGATCACGGTGACCTTCGTCGAACCCGTCGAATGGTTCCTGGGAACCGTCGCCTCACCTGCAGCAGCGAAACAGCGGGTGGCGTGGCTGAGCCAGCGTTGGCCGCAGTTGGTCAGCCGTTTGGGGGCGATGCCAACCCGCGTCGACTTGCGCCACGATCAGGCTTTCGCGGTCTCGTTACCCCCTGCGCCCGCAGCCGAACAGGATAGACACGGATGAGCGAACGGACAGCCCCTTTTCTTGCCCTCGATATCGGTACCGCGAAAACCGTAGCGGTCGTAGCACGCCGACGCCCCGAGGGGGGCGTCGACGTCTTGCACCTGGTCGAAGTGCCCACAGGGATGGGGTTGCGGCACGGCATGGTCGTCAATATCGACGCCACGTTGGCCGTGGTTGCTCGCGTTGCCGAAACGTTGCAAGAGAAAATCGAAACGAACTTTTCGGAGGTACGCGCGACGATCAGCGGCGCACACCTCGCTTGCTTGGACAACGAAGGGATCGTGCCCGTGCACGGTGCGGAAGTCTCCGAACAGGATGTCGCGCGCGTCTTGGAGGCCGCCAAACAGCTGCCGCTTGCCGAAGATCGCCAATTGTTGCACGCGCTGGTGCAGGAGTTCGTACTCGACGATCTGGGCGGAATCGCGAACCCGGTGGGGATGAGCGGACGAAAACTGGCGGTACGGGTGCATGTCGTCACCGGATTGAAGAGCGCAACGCACAATTTGGTGAAATGTATTCGTCGCGCGGGGTTGAATTTGACCACGTTGATGGTGCAAGGGCTGGCTGCGGCGCAAGCGGTGCTTACCGAAGACGAAAAAGCGCTGGGCGTGTTGCTCCTCGATATCGGCGCCGGGACGACCGATATGGTGGTCTATGCGCAAGGAGCGGTTCGGTATTGCACCGCGTTGCCGCTGGGTGGGGATCGCATCACCCATGACATCGCGATGGCGCTGCGCACCCCCGCTGCCGACGCGGAACGGCTCAAATGTGCGTACGGCGCGGCATCCTACGACTGGGTGGCGATGGATGAGTTCGTCGATGCCCCGGCGATTGGCGACCGCCCCCCGCGGCGTTTGGCGCGGCAGCGGCTCGTCGACGTGATCCACCCGCGCGTCGAGGAGATTTTCGAAATGGCGTTGGAAACGCTGCGCGAGCAGGGGCTCGAAGAGCAGATCAGCGCCGGCGTAGTCCTGACCGGGGGAAGCGCGAAATTGAGCGGCATTTCGGATCTGGCGGAAGCCGTTTTCGGAGCACCGGCGCGAGTGGGAATTCCCTATTTGAGCAATGAAGCCGAAAAGTGGGAGGATCCTGCGTATGCTGCGGTCAGTGGTCTGCTGCACGCACAATGGGGGGATGCTGCGGTTTGGACCAAACGGCGGTCCGGGTGGTTCGCGCAGTTGCTGCGTTGGTTTTTTGGCACAGAAAATCGTTGATTGGCGATAAATCGGTTAGAATCGAACAAAGTCAGGGAGAAGGGTCATGGCACTGCACGCATTGGAAGAGGTGGTCGAATCGGCAGAGGCGAAAACAGTCATTCGTGTTTTGGGCGTCGGCGGGGCCGGGTGTAACGCGGTCGATCACATGATCCGTGAGGGGGTAGCTGGCGTCGAGTTCGTCGCGATCAACACCGACGCGCAAGCGCTCTCCCGTGCGCTCGCGCCAACCAAAGTCCAATTGGGACGCAGTGGTCTCGGTGCCGGGTCGAAACCGGAAGCGGGGCGGGAAGCGGCGTTCGAAAGTCGAGACCAAATCGCCGAAGCGCTCGACGGTGCGCACATGATTTTCATCACCGCCGGGATGGGTGGGGGAACAGGAACCGGTGCGGCGCCTGTGATCGCTGAGATCGCGAAAGAGATGGGGATCCTCACCGTTGCGGTGGTCACCAAACCGTTCGAATTCGAAAATCGCGACCGCGTTGCTGAAAGCGGGATCGAAGAGCTCACGCGCCACGTCGATTCGTTGATTGTGGTCTTGAACGATCGGCTGCTGGAAGTGTTCGGCGACGATGCCCCGTTCGAAGCGTGCTTCAAAGCCGCCGACGATGTCCTCAAAAACGCAGTTGCCGGGATCGCCGAAATCATCAATGTTCCCGGTATGGTGAACGTCGACTTCCAAGACGTGCGCACCGCGATGGCGGAGATGGGACGGGCGATGATGGGTTCGGCAGAGGCAAGCGGAGTCGATCGGGCCCGCGTCGCCGCCGAACAGGCAGCGGTGAGCCCGCTCCTTGAGGGGACCGAACTCTCTGGCGCTCGGTGTGTCTTGATCAACATCACCGCAAGCCGCAGCTCGCTCAAGATGAGCGAAGTGCGTGACGCCGTGCGGGCGATTCAGGGTTATGCCGCGCCGGAGGCGTTCGTCAAATACGGCACCGTTTTCGACGACGCGATGGAAGACCGAATTCGGGTCACTGTCGTCGCGACAGGACTGGGGGCGGGGCGTCGTCAGACTACGTCCGACCTTTGGGAAGAGGCCCGTGCGACGGGTACCTATGGTGCTGCGGCTACGCATGCCGTAGCGCCGAATGGTCGTTCCGCGAGCGCAGCGGCAGCGGAAGCGAGCAAAGTGATCCGCTCGTCACGTGCCACCGGGCGCAAACCGGTCCGCTCGTTCGCCGAGCAGTTGGCGAGCAAGGGCATGGACAAACTCGACATCCCTGCGTTCCTGCGCAAACAAAACGACTGAACGGGGCGCGTCCGTGATCCCGCAACGAACGCTCGCTCGTCCCGTCCAGACCGTTGGCGTGGGATTGCACAGTGGAGCCAAGGTCGCGTTGCGTCTGCTCCCGGCTCCCCCAGATGCCGGAATTCGATTCGTACGGATCGACCATTCCCCCGCGGTGGAGATCCCCATTTCCGCCGACGCGGTGGCGGAGACCCGTCTCTGCACCGGAATTCGTCGCGGGGATGTCGGGGTGGGAACGATCGAGCACCTCCTCTCTGCGCTTGCAGGGGTGGGTGTCGACAATGTTACGATCAAACTCGATGGCCCCGAAGTGCCGATCATGGATGGCAGCGCGGCGCCGTTCGTCTTGTTGCTTCTGGAGGCAGGGACGGTCGCACAATCGGTACCACGCCGTTTTGTCCGCGTGAAGCGTCCGGTTGTGGTCGAGGATGGCGACAAATGGGCGCGGTTGGAGCCGTTCGACGGGTTCCGGCTTTCGTTTCAGATCGAATTCGACCATCCAGCGATCGCCGCGTCGAAGACGGAAGCGGTCGTCGATTTTGCCGAAGAGAGCTACTTGCGCGCGGTGGCGCGTGCCCGTACGTTCGGTTTCGTCCATGAGGTCGAGCAGTTGCGCCAGATGGGGCTTGCGCGCGGTGGCAGCCTGGAGAACGCCGTGGTGCTCGACGAATTTCGGGTGCTCAATCCCGGCGGCCTACGGAGTCCCGATGAGTTCGTCCGCCACAAGATCCTCGACGCGATTGGGGATCTCTACGTGCTGGGGCACCCGCTGCTTGCCCATTACCGCGCGTACAAATCGGGGCATGCGCTCAACAACCGGCTTTTGCGCGCGCTTCTGGCCGACCAAACTGCGTGGGAGTGGGTGACCTTTACCGATTCCAGCTCCGCGGGTCATCGCGTTGGCTGGCCCCATCGCCGCCCCTCCCTCCTGCCGATACCTGACGCCGTTCCGGTTTCTTGACGGTGATTGCGTTTCGTATCGTCCTCGTCCTCACCGTTTTGGCTGTGCTCGTGGCGCTTGCTGCCTATTTCGTGACCGGTGAGCGGCGGTGGGTGCGCTGGGCGCTGCGCGGCGCGAGCGTAGGCGGCGCGATCCTGCTTCTCTACTTACTGCTTTTTCTGCTCGAGCGGCTCGTCGCGCTGTGACTGGGGGCTCGCAGCGGGCGCGTTTTCGGTCGCGCGGCGAAGCCACGCGGTGAGCGATTGTGCCAAGGGGTCGTCTGCGGGAAGTTGCGCGCGCAGCTCGGTGAGCGCCGCGATCGCAGCTTGGCTCAACCCGCGTGGCGCATGTGCCGGCGCTTGCGGGCGTTGCGCGAGCGTCTGCACGAGCTCTGGCCGCACCCGCCAGCGGATCGCCGTGACGGCAAAGCCGCGGCGACCCAGTTCCGCGATGAGCGTTGGGGTCATCTGTTTCAATTTCGCGACGACGAGTGCGGACGGACTCATCACCGTCAATTGTCCCCCCTCGAAGCGGCCGACGCTCAATTGCGCGCACCACTCGGGCGGCAGGATTTCGCTCAGCGCCTGCTGCACTTGCCACAACCATAACCCTTGACGCTGCAATTCGCGCAGACGCGATTCGCCCGCGAACGCCTCCGGAAGACGCTGAAAGGACATGATACACTTCACCTTTGACGCGTAATCGCCTTGGAATGTAGCATGATCGCGAAGCTTTTGAAAAAGATCTTTGGCAGCCGCAACGACCGGTTGATCAAACAGTACCGCGGAATCGTCGCGCGGATCAACGCCCTCGAAGAAGCAACCGCCCGTCTCTCCGATACCGAATTGCAAAACAAAACCACGGAATTCAAACAGCGCTTCGCCAACGGCGAATCGCTCGACACGCTGCTGCCTGAAGCGTTTGCAGTGGTCCGTGAAGCGGGCAAGCGCGTGCTGGGGATGCGCCATTTCGACGTCCAGTTGATCGGCGGCATTGCGCTGCACCAAGGGAAAATCGCCGAAATGCGCACCGGTGAGGGGAAGACTTTGGTCGCGACCCTTCCCGCCTATCTCAATGCGCTTACCGGCAAAGGGGTGCACGTCGTTACGGTGAACGACTACTTGGCCAAACGGGACGCCGAATGGATGGGGCAATTGCACCGTTTCCTGGGGCTGACCGTGGGTGTCAATCTGCCAGGGATCGACCACGCGGCGAAGCAGGCGGCCTATGCGTGCGACATCACCTACGGGACCAACAACGAATTCGGGTTCGATTTCTTGCGCGACAACATGGTCTATCGCCCCGAGGATCGAGTGCAGCGGGGGCTCCATTACGCGATCGTCGACGAAGTCGATTCGATCTTGATCGACGAAGCGCGAACCCCGCTCATCATTTCGGGACAGGCCGACGACAATACCGAACTCTACGTCAAAGTGAACGCCATCATCCCGCTGCTCTCGGAGCAGAAAATGGAAGGGGATGAGATCGTAACGCCGGGTGACTACACCGTCGACCTCAAAGCACGCCAGGTGCTCCTCACCGAACAAGGGTATGAAAAGGTCGAGCGCATCCTCACCGAACAGGGGCTGTTGTCGGAAGGGACGAGTCTTTACGATCCGCGCAACATCACCCTGATGCACCACGTCTTTGCCGCGCTGCGCGCACATGCGCTCTTTCATCGTGACCAACACTACGTCGTTCAGGATGGTGAGATCATCATCGTCGATGAATTCACCGGTCGTTTGATGCCCGGTCGCCGCTGGTCGGAAGGGTTGCATCAGGCGGTCGAAGCCAAGGAAGGGGTCCCGATTCGCGCCGAGAATCAGACGCTCGCGTCGATCACCTTCCAAAACTACTTCCGGATGTACGAAAAATTGGCGGGAATGACGGGGACCGCCGACACCGAAGCCTACGAGTTCCAGCAAATCTACGGCCTTGAAACGGTGATCATCCCAACCAACCGGCCGATGATCCGCAAGGACGAAAACGACCGGATCTACCGCACCGCAAAAGAGAAGTGGCAAGCGGTGATCGAAGACATCGAAGAGTGCCGCAAACGCGGTCAGCCGGTGCTGGTCGGGACGACCTCGATCGAAGTGAACGAATTCCTCTCTGGGCTCCTCAAAAAAAGGGGGATCCCACATCAGGTGCTCAACGCGAAGCAGCATGCGCGAGAAGCGGAGATCATCGCTCAGGCGGGGCGCCCGGGGATGGTGACGATCGCGACCAACATGGCAGGTCGGGGTACCGACATCATCTTGGGCGGGAATATCAAACCTCAGGTCGAAGCGATCCGCAACGACCCCAACCTTTCCGAAAGCGAAAAAGCAGCGAAGATCGAAGCGCTCGAGAAGGAGTGGGAAGAGAACCATCGCTGGGTGATCGAAGCCGGGGGGCTACGCATCATCGGGACCGAGCGGCACGAGTCGCGCCGTATCGACAACCAATTGCGCGGTCGCGCCGGTCGTCAGGGCGACCCCGGCTCGTCGCGTTTCTACCTCTCGCTCGAAGACCCGCTCCTCAAGATCTTTGCGGGCGACCGACTCAATGCGTTGATGGTGCGGCTCAAAATGCCCGAGGGGGAGGCGATCGAACATCCGATGGTGACGCGGGCATTGGAGACCGCGCAGCGGCGGGTCGAGCAGCACAACTTCGATATCCGCAAGCAACTGTTGGAGTACGACGACGTCGCGAACGAACAGCGCAAGGTGCTCTATGCGCTGCGTAACGAAGTGGTCGACGCCGCGAGCGTCGCGGAGATGATCGACGAGATGCGCGCGGGGGTTTTGCGCGACACGTTCCGTACCTTCGTACCGCACGACAGTATCGTCGAGCAGTGGGATCTTACCGGACTCGAGCAGACGCTTGCCAGCGAATTCGCATTGCCGCTCCCGGTCAAAGCGTGGCTCGAAGCGGAACCGGAACTGAGTGACGAAGCGATGCTGGCGCGGATCCTGGAAGCCGCAGATCACGCCTACGCCGAAAAGAAAGCACTCGTCGAGCCTGAAGCGTGGGCGCAGTTCGAACGTTCGCTGCTCCTGCAAAGCATCGACCAGCACTGGCGCGAACATCTTGCAGCGCTCGACCATCTGCGCCAAGGCATCCACCTGCGCGGATACGCGCAGAAGAACCCGAAACAGGAGTACAAGCGGGAGGCGTTCGAGCTTTTCGAAACGATGCTTGAGGCGATTCGCCGCGACGTCACACAAATCCTGATGACGGTTCGGATTCAAGCGCCGGAAGCGGTCGAGGCGGTGGCCCAACAGGAACCGGAACTCAAAGCGCTCCATTTCGAACATCCCGACGCGGGTGTTGCGACCGCAGCAGAATCGGAAAGCGACGGGCAACGCGCTGGCCAAGCGGAAACCAAGGGCGAACCGTTCCGCCATGCGCTTCCCAAGGTGGGGCGGAACGACCCGTGCCCGTGCGGATCGGGGAAGAAATACAAACACTGTCACGGCCGTTTGGTGTGAACCGCTCTGGGCAAGCGGTTGGATAGGAAAGGGTAAAGAGTGGCTGTTGGTCTGACGTTTCAACCAGAAATTTTGCAGGCGGTCCCGGGGGTTCGATTGGGGGTGACCGAAGCGGGGATTCGCAAAGCAAACCGCCGCGACCTCACGGTGATCGCGCTCGATCCGGGCAGTATCGCTGCCGGGGTGTTTACGCAAAACCGTTTCTGCGCCGCGCCGGTCCGGGTGTGCCGCGAACATCTTGCGGCAACGGGTGGAAAAGTGCGTGCGCTTGTGATCAACACCGGGGTGGCCAACGCGGGCACCGGAGCGCAGGGGCTTGCCGACGCGCGGACCACCTGTGCCGCGGTCGCAGAAGCGCTGGGCGTTACCGCAACCGAAGTCTTGCCGTTCTCCACCGGCGTGATTCTGGAACCGCTGCCGATCGCGAAAGTGCTCGCCGGGATCCCCGACGCGGTCGCAACCCTCAGCCCCACCGGCTGGGCGCACGCAGCGGAAGCGATCATGACCACCGACACCGTGCCGAAAGCGGCCAGCCGAACCGTGACACTCTCCGACGGCAGCACGGTGACGCTTACCGGCATCAGCAAAGGGGCCGGGATGATCCGGCCCAACATGGCGACGATGCTCGGGTTCATCGCCACCGACGCCCGGGTCGATCCCCACTGGCTCGAGGCATTGGTTCGCGAAGTCGCCGACGAGTCGTTCAACGCGATCACGGTCGATGGCGATACCTCGACCAACGATTCATTCGTCGTGATCGCGACGCAGCGCACCGGGCCACTCCTTCGGGGGAATGCGACCTGCACCGATTCGCGCCGCTTTCGCGAAGCGCTCCTGGCGCTGGCCCAATGGCTCGCGCAAGCGATCGTGCGTGACGGTGAAGGCGCGACCAAATTCGTCGCGGTCTCGGTAACTGGCGGCAAGGATCGTGGCGAGTGCCGTCAGGTGGGCTATGCGGTGGCCCAGTCGCCACTCGTCAAAACGGCACTCTTCGCTTCCGACCCCAACCTGGGCCGGATCCTCGCGGCGATCGGCTACGCTGGGATTGCCGATCTCGACGTCACTGGCGTACGGGTTTGGTTGGCGAATGCCGAAGAAGAGACGCTCGTCGCCGAACAGGGTGGTCGGGCTGCCTCGTACCAAGAGGCCGACGGCGTGCGGATCATGAAAGCCGACGCGCTCACGATTCGAATCGACCTGGGGCGCGGCGACGCCGCAGCAACCGTC
Organism: Hydrogenophilus thermoluteolus; assembly: GCF_003574215.1. Lineage (NCBI taxonomy): Bacteria > Pseudomonadati > Pseudomonadota > Hydrogenophilia > Hydrogenophilales > Hydrogenophilaceae > Hydrogenophilus > Hydrogenophilus thermoluteolus. The sequence continues at coordinate 832,791 of NZ_AP018558.1, forward strand.
TGGACCTGCGACTTTTCCTACGACTACGTGAAGATCAACGCCGAGTATCGCTCCTGAGGACTACGACGATGACCGAAACGACGTGCCCAACCGTTTCTCTTTTTCCCAACCCTGAGGTGCAGGAATCGCTGTCGCCGCACGCTGCGCTCTTCGCGCTTTCACCGCTCGACGGTCGTTACGCTGAAAAACTCGACGCGCTGCGGCCGATCTTCTCTGAATTCGGTTTGATGCACGCGCGCGTCTGCGTCGAGGTGGCTTGGCTCCTCCATTTGGCAGCGACGCCCGAGATCGCCGAAGTGCCACCGCTCGACGCGGCGACACGCGCCGAGGTCGAGCGGCTCGCGCGTGAATTTTCGGCCGCAGACGCCGCCCGCATCAAAGCGATCGAGCGCGAGACCAACCACGACGTCAAAGCGGTGGAATATTGGCTCAAAGAACGTTTGGCCGCGTTGCCCGCGCTTGCCAAGGCCAAGGAGTTCGTCCATTTTGCGTGCACCAGTGAAGACATCAACAACGTCGCGCATGCGTTGATGCTGGCGTCTGGCCGCAACGTCGTATTGGCGCGCCTTGATGCCGTGATCGAAGCGCTGCGCGCGATGGCACACACGCACGCCGATCTGGCGATGCTGTCGCGCACCCATGGCCAACCCGCTAGCCCGACGACGCTCGGAAAAGAGTTTGCGAATATCGTCGCGCGGCTCGAAAAAGGGCGCGCTGCGATCGCCGCGGTGACGCTTACCGCAAAATTCAACGGCGCGGTGGGGAACTACAACGCCCATACCGCCGCGTATCCGGAGCTCGATTGGGAAGCGATCAACCGCCGCTTCATCGAATCGTTGGGGCTCACGTTCAACCCCTACACCATCCAAATCGAACCGCATGACGCGATCGCCGAACTCTGCGACGCAGTTGCTCGCGTCAATACGGTCGTGATCGACGCTGCGCGCGACATCTGGACCTACATTTCGCTGGGTTATTTCCGCCAGCGGCTCAAAGCGGGTGAGGTGGGATCATCGACGATGCCCCACAAGGTCAATCCGATCGATTTCGAAAACGCCGAAGGAAACCTAGGGGTTGCGAACGCGCTCTTGCGCCATTTCGCGGAAAAACTGCCGATTTCGCGTCTGCAGCGCGACCTGACCGACTCCACCGTGTTGCGCAACCTCGGGGTGGCGTTTGGCCACACCCTCTTGGCGCTCGACAGTTTCGCGCGTGGCCTTGGGAAACTCGACGTCGATGCGAACGTGATCGTTGCCGATCTCGACGACGCCTGGGAACTTTTGGGCGAAGCGGTGCAAACCGTGATGCGGCGCTATGGCTTGCCCAATCCGTACGAACAGCTCAAAGCGCTCACCCGGGGACAGAAAATTACCGCGGAACGGCTGCGTGCGTTCATCGCGGACTTGCCGTTGCCGGAGCCGGTCAAAAACCGTCTGCTGGCGATGACCCCGCACGACTACACCGGTAAAGCGAGCGAACTCGCGCGGCGGATCTGAGCAGGACGCGTGCTTGCGGTCATGATGCTTCGATTTCCGCCCGCAGGTGGGGCGGCATCTGCGCTGCAAGTTCGAGCGCACTTTTTACCCCCAATTTTTCGAAAAGATGCCCGCGGTGCACCTCGACGGTACGCACCGCGATCCCCAAGCGATCGGCGATCGTTTTGGTGGGAAGTCCCTGTAGCGTCAGCCGCAATACCTCGCGTTCGCGTTCGGTCAGTTTGGCCAGCCCTTCTGCCCACTGTGCTTCACGCTGCCGTTCGGACCAGAGCTTCGCTTCGAACGCCAGCGCTTCCTGGATTCGGGCAACCAGGGCCTGGCCTTCGACCGGCTTTTCCAAAAAGTCGAACGCACCTTGTTTGAGCGCGACCACTGCACTGGGGACATCGCCATGGGCAGTGAGAAAAAGGATCGGGAGTTGAAAGCCCCGTTGCCGCAACAAGGCCTGGCCGTCCAGCCCGTCGATCTCGGGCATGCGCAGATCCATCACGATCACGCCGCGCGCTTGCGGCGTGACCGCGGCCAAAAAGTCGGCGACCGAAGCAAAGGTGGCGACGCAAAAGCGATGGGCGCGCAACAGCCACGAGAGGGCTTGGCGCACATCGGGGTCGTCGTCGATGAGGAATACGGTGATTTCAGACGTCATCACGGCTCCCTAATGCGCGGCAGCGGGTTGAGGAGAGGCGCTACGCGCGGCGTGGGTGGCTTGGCGCGGAAAGCGCAACATGACCTCGGTACCGCCGTCTGGGTGGCGGCGGATCGTCAGTCGTCCGCGATGGGCTTCGACCACCGAGCGGGTCACCCATAACCCCAAACCGAGCCCGTCGGGTTTGTGGGTGATGAACGCTTCGTCGAGGCGTTGCCATGCCGTTTCCGCAATCCCCGGCCCCCAGTCGCGGAGCACGATTGCGAATTGATCCCCATCCACTTGCCAGGTGAGCGCGACTCGCCGCGCCCGTGCTTCGGGCTCCGCGGCGGCTTCGATGCCGTTGATCAAGACGTTCGCAACCGCTTGTTGGAGCAAAATCGCATCGACCTCGACCGTGATCTCCGGTCCAGGGGTCACCTGAATGTGGACGCCGGATCGCTTCGCGAGCGGCTCGACCAGTTGAACGACTTCGGTCATCAGTTTCCCGATCGCATGGGGCGCGTAGAGGGGTTCGCGGTGGCGGCTGAATTGACGAATCCGCTGCACGACTTCGCCCGCGCGTAACGCTTGGCGTTCGATCGCCGTGAGCGCGTCGCTGAGCGCAGCGCCCGTTGGGTTGTCCCCAGCAGTGCCTCTGTTTGCGTCCTGCTGCAGCAGATGGCGCGCGCCACTGGCGTAGCTCGCGATCGCCAACAGCGGCTGGTTGAGTTCGTGCGCGATCGCTGCTGCCATCTCACCGAGAGTAACGAGTCGTGCTTGGGCGGCCAGGCGGTTGCGCTGCCATTCGATCTCGCGCTCCTTTTGCCGTTGCTCGGTGACGTCGATGATCGAAGCCATCCACCCGATCTGCTTACCTTCACCATCGACGAGCGGTGCCTCGAAAACCAACGCTTCCAAAGGTCGTCCATCCTTGCGACGAAACCCGATCTCGAAACCTGCCGTAGGGCCTTCGCCGGCAAGGATCTTACGGTGCAACGCCTCGGTCTCTTCTTGCTTCTGGGGGTCCCAATAGGGCATGGGCGGCGAACGGCCGATCAGTTCCCGTGCCGTAAAGCCGGTCATCGCGCAAAACGCGTCGTTGACGTAGAGGATCTTGCCTTCACGGTCGCGCGCGCGGAGCCCCACGCGCAACGAATTCTCCATCGCGCGGCGAAACGCCACTTCGTCTTTGAGCGCTTTGAGGGCCTGCAGACGGGCATTCGCCGCGCGGGCTGCAAACCCGATCGCGACGATCGCGGCCAACCCCAAGATGAAGCTTGCAGTGAGCAGGAGCCGCTGCGCAAAGGGCGTGACCGGCGGGTCACCAGCCAGCTCCACCATCCATTCGACCCCAGGGAGCGTGACGACGGTGCGATAGCGCGACTCCGGCGCCTCGGTAGTGGGTGCGCCGCTTAGCGCGAGCAGTTCGCCTTGCGCATCGTAAAGCGCTGCGTGGTAGTGCTGCAGCACCCACCACGGCGCTTGCGCCAAGAAGGTGGCAAGGTCGATGTGCGCAATGAGCGCCAGTCCGTCGGCAAGGGGGTGGCACCAAACCAGTTCGCTTTTTCCCGGGTCGGAGGCAACGAACGACCACGGTTGCTCAGCTTGGCAACGTAAAGCGCGCGATGCGTGTGGAACGATCTCGAGCGCCGTGAGCTCACGGTGCTGGCGAAAGAGCAAAGTTTTCGAAGCCGTAAACGAAATGGCTCCGTCGGGGGAACTGATCGCCTCGACAGTGCCTTTCAGCTTGGCAGCGAGGTCGTCGAGTTGAAACGTCAGATATTGCCGCAACCAGAGCGTATCTTGAATGCGCTGTTGGGTGCGTTGCGCTTCGAGACTCAGCCATTGGTACCCTGCGGTTGCCGCGAGCGCGAGCATCAGGGTCAGTACAGCGATGAGCGGGGGCCAAAAGAGTGGGTTGTGCTGAGCGAAGCGGCGCATAGTGGAATTCCACGATAGCGTTTCGCGGACGATTGTCGCACAATGCGCCGCATCTCTGGTCTGTTGGGGCATGACGATGCGTTTCCGGCAAATCCTGAACCACCTCGAAGAGTGGCTGATCGGTTTTCTTCTGGCATTGACGACCGGGGTGATTTTCGTCGCGGTTGTCCATCGCTATCTGAGCGGTGTGCCCATCCCTTATCTGCAAGATTGGCTGCTTGCGCGCGATTTGGGGTGGGCGCAGGAGTTCGCGCTCATCTGTGCCGCGTGGATGGCCAAAATCGGCGCGGCGTATGGGGTGCGGACGGGAATTCACGTCGGCGTCGATATTGTCACGGAGCGGGCTACGGGCAAGACGCGCGCGCTCCTCGTGACGTTGGGGCTTGGTGCCGGGATCCTCTTCAGTGCGTTGACAGCCTGGTTCGGGGCGTTGTTCGTGTGGGAGAACGGTTTGGCCTACGCTTTTTACGACACGTTGGGTTGGGACACGGGGCCCTATTTCGAAGGCTCGGTGACACCCGATCTCGAATGGCCGTCTTGGGCGGTCTATCTGATCATCCCCATCGGGGGAATGCTCATGGGGTGGCGGTTTTTGGAGGTGCTGATCCGTTTCTGGCGTACGGGTGAGTTGCCGCGCCACCAGGTCGCTCACGTTGCTGGGTTGGAGGAGTCGTAAATGAACGCGGCGATTCTTTTCGGTTTGCTTTTTCTCTTGATGGTTGTCGGGATGCCGATCGGGGTCGCGCTTGGCCTCACCGTCTTCCTCTTCATGGGGGTTTTGGCCAATGTGCCGCTCGAATCGGTCACCCTCAAAATGATGTCGGCGGTGGAAAAATTCGAGCTGCTCGCAATCCCGTTCTTCATTCTGGCCGGTAACTTTCTCACCAGCGGGGGGGTTGCGCGCCGGATGATCCGCTTTGCGAACGTGATGGTCGGTCACATCACCGGTGGATTGGGGATGACCGCGGTTGCCGCGTGCGCACTCTTTGCGGCCGTTTCGGGCTCCTCTCCGGCCACGGTGTTGGCGATCGGTTCGATCCTCATCCCTGCGATGCTCAAGCAGGGCTTTTCCCAGCGCTTTGCGATCGGTACGGTCGCATCCGCAGGTGGGTTGGGCATCCTCATTCCGCCGTCGATCGTGATGGTGATGTACGCGGTGACCACGAACTCTTCGATCGGTGCGCTCTTCATGGCGGGGGTCGTTCCCGGGATCGTGCTCACCCTGATGCTTGCCGCGACCACCTGGTGGCAGGCGAAGAAAAACCATTTCCCCAAGCAGCCGAAAGCGAGCTGGCGAGAGCGCTGGGAGGCCTTTCGCGACGCCATTTGGGGGTTGATGCTGATCCTGATCGTGATGGGTGGGATCTACGCGGGCATTTTCACCGCGACCGAGGCTGCGGCAATGAGCGCCGTCTATGCCGCGTTCATCGCACTCTACGTCTATCGCGACCTCACTTGGCGCGACGTGCCGCGGGTGTTCATCGAATCGGCGAACATGGCGTCGATGCTCTTTTTCATCATCTCGGGCGCGGTGGTTTTTTCGTTCATCCTCACCAGTGAGCAGATCCCGCAAATGCTGGCGCAGGCGATCATCGACATGGGGCTGGGTCAAATCGGCTTTTTGTTGATCGTCAATATCCTGTTGTTGGTTGCCGGTAATTTGATGGAGCCGAGCTCGATCATCTTGATCCTTGCGCCGATCCTTTTTCCGGTCGCGGTAGCGCTTGGGATCGATCCGATCCATTTCGGTGTGGTCGTTACCGTCAATATGGAGATCGGCATGATCACGCCACCGGTGGGACTCAACCTCTTTGTCGCAAGCGGCATCACCCGTGCGGGGCTCACCGAGGTGAGCGTCTCGGTGTTGCCGTGGCTCTTCACGATGCTGCTCTTTTTGATTTTGGTGACTTACTGGCCCACGCTCTCGCTTTGGCTGCCGCGAGCGCTGGGGATGATGTAAAGGCAGCCTTGTACAGGAGGTGACTATGAAACTGAAGACCGTTGTGTTTGCATTGGCTGCGATCGGCGTGATGGGCGCGGCGCAAGCGGCCGAACCGATCGTGATCAAATTCAGCCACGTGGTGGCAGATGACACCCCGAAGGGGAAGGGGGCGCTCAAGTTCAAAGAGTTGGCGGAAAAATATACCAACGGTGCGGTGAAGGTCGAGGTCTATCCCAACAGCACGCTCTACAAAGACAAAGAGGAGCTCGAAGCGTTGCAGTTGGGCGCGGTGCAGATCATCGCCCCGTCACTCGCCAAGTTCGGGCCACTTGGGGTCCGGCAGTTCGAGGTCTTTGACCTCCCCTACATTTTCGACGGCTACGAAGATCTGCACAAAGTGACCTATGGGCCGGTGGGTAAGAAACTGCTCGCTGCGCTCGAACCGAAAGGGATCAAAGGGCTGGCGTATTGGGACAACGGCTTCAAGGTCTTTTCGGCCAACAAGCCGCTACGCAAGCCGGAAGACTTCAAAGGGTTGAAGATGCGGATCCAGTCCTCGAAAGTGCTCGAAGCGCAGATGCGGGCGCTCGGGGCGCTGCCGCAGGTGATGGCGTTCTCCGAAGTCTATCAGGCGTTGCAAACCGGTGTGGTCGATGGCACCGAAAATCCGCCGTCCAATCTTTATACCCAGAAGATGCACGAAGTGCAGAAATATGTGACGCTGTCGAACCACGGGTACTTGGGCTATGCGGTGATCGCCAACAAACGCTTCTGGGATGGGTTGCCGGATACGATCCGTACCCAGCTCGAAAAAGCGATGAAAGAGGCGACGGAGTACGTCAACGACATCGCCAAGGAAGAGAACGAAAAAGCGCTTGAAGCGGTGCGGAAAGCGGGAACGAGCGAGATCATCGAATTGACGCCGGAAGAGAAATTGGCGCTCAAGAAAGCGCTCATCCCCGTGCATGAAGAGATGGCGCCGCGCATCGGTAAGAAAGTGATCGAAATGGTGTACGAAGGTACCGGCTTCGATCCGAAGAAATTGCGCTGATCACCGAGCAGGTTGCGTTGTTGCGTCATTGGGGTCGCTGCATGGGCAGCGACCTTTTTTTGCGCGGTTCAGACGACCGCTTCTTCTTTCTTGCGTTCCGGCTTGATGAGGCTTTCGCGAGTGACACCGAACCACATCAGGAGAGCCGACGAGACGAAGATCGACGAATAGATTCCGAAGAGAATGCCGATCGTCAATGCCAGCGCAAAATAGTAGAGCGTCTCTCCGCCGAAGAGAAGGATCGAGAGCACCATCGCCAAGGTGCTGCCGTGGGTGATCACGGTGCGGGACATCGTCGAGGTGATCGCATGGTCAAGGAGCGACGCGGTAGAGACCTTGCCGCGGCTTGCGCGCATCTTTTCCCGCACGCGGTCGAAGATCACCACGGTTTCGTTGACGGAATAGCCGAGCACGGCAAGTACCGCAGCCAGTACCGGCAACGAAAACTCCCATTGGAAGAGCGCAAAGAAACCAAGAATGATCACCACGTCGTGCAGGTTGGCGATGATCGCCGCTACAGAAAAGCGCCACTCGAAGCGGATCGCCAAATAGATCATGATCCCGATCACGACCAAGACGAGCGCGATTGCGCCGTTTTCCGCAAGTTCACGTCCTACTTGGGGGCCGACGAATTCCACGCGGGTAACTGTGATCTCAGGCAGGTGCTTGGCAAAAAGGGCGCGTAGGTTGTCTGCGACTTCATCAGGGGGGAGCTCATCGTGTCGCGCCAAGCGCACGATCGCTGCTTTCGTCGAGCCGAAATGTTGCACCTGCGCTTCGGGAAAACCGTTTTGCACAAGGGTTTCACGCAGCGGCGGCAGTGTGATCGACTGTTCGCTATGGATTTCGACCAACGTCCCCCCAGTCAATTCGATCGAGAGGTTGAGGCCGCGGACGATCAAACTGCCCACCGCAACCAGGAAAAAGAGGAGCGAAATGGCGTTGAAAATGGGCGCAAAGCGCATGAAGGGGATGTCGGCACGAGGACGAAAGAGTTCCATGGTCGAGACCTTTCAACCGATTCGAATACGCGAAATGCGTTTGTTGCCGCCGTAGATCAGATTGACCAGCCAGCGTGAGACCAGAACGGCGCTGAAGATCGAGGTGAGGATACCCAGGACATGGACCACTGCGAATCCACGTACCGGACCCCAGCCGAAAATCAGGAGCGCCAGACCGGCGATCAGCGAGGTGACGTTCGAGTCCAAAATGGTATCGAACGCGCGATCATACCCCGCGGCAATCGCCAATTGCGGGGAGACACCCGCGCGCAGCTCTTCACGAATCCGCTCGTTGATCAGCACGTTGGCGTCGATCGCCATCCCCAGCGTGAGCGCCACGGCTGCGATACCCGGTAGGGTCAGCGTGGCTTGAAGTAGCGAAAGGAGCGCGATCAGCAACACCAGGTTCACAAAGAGCGCGACCACCGAAACGATACCGATCACCTCATAGTAGACGATCATGAAAAGGGCGATCGCCAGGAAACCGTAGAGCGTGGCATTGACCCCGCGTTCGATGTTCTCTTTCCCTAGGCTCGGCCCGATCGTGCGCTCTTCGACGATCCGCATCGGGGCGGCAAGACTCCCCGCACGCAACAACAACGCGATGTCACGCGCTTCTGCCGTCGTCATCGCGCCCGAGATCTGCACGCGACCTCCGCCGATCTCCGTTCGGATCACCGGGGCGGTGACCACTTCGGCAACCCCGCGGTCGATCAAAAGGATCGCCATGCGTTTGCCGACATTTTCACGGGTGACGTCGCGAAAGATCCGGGCGCCAGCCGCATCGAGTGTGAGGTGGACCGCCGGTTCTTGCGTCTGGCTGTCGAACCCGGGTTGTGCATCGGTCAGCCGCTCACCCGTGAGAACCACGTCGCGCTTGACGAGAATGGGACGACCGTTGCGCTCGGTGAGCAGCTCCGTTCCCGGCGGAACACGACCCGCGAGTGCCGCTTCGAGCGCGCCGGGGGTGTCGTCGACCAGGCGCACTTCCAAGGTCGCGGTGCGGCCCAGAATGTCTTTCGCTTTGGCCACGTCTTGCACGCCCGGAAGTTGCACGACGATGCGGTTCGCCCCTTGCTGTTGAATCACCGGTTCGGCAACGCCCAGTTCGTTGATGCGGTTGTGCAACGTGGTGATGTTTTGTTTCAAAGCGAATTCGCGGATTTTCTGTTCCGCGCTGGGTGTCAGCCGCGCGATGAGGCGCGTTTCGTCGCCGTTTTCTTGGCGGTCGATGGCGAGCTCGGGAAACGTTTTCGTCAGTACCGTGCGCGCCTGTTGCGCAGTGGTGGGGTCCGAGAAACGGGCAACGATCGTATTGCCTTGGCGGGCGATACCCAGTGACCGAATCCGCTCGGAGCGTAGCGTGGACCGGATGTCCGCAGCGAGCGCGTCGAGCCGCTGCGCAATCGCCCCTGCCATATCGACTTCCAAGAGAAAGTGGACGCCGCCCCTAAGGTCGAGCCCTAGGTACATCGGTTTCGCGCCGATCGCCAATAACCACTTCGGTGCGCCGGGCAGGAGGTTCAGCGCTACGATGTAGCGCGGTTTTTTGGGATCGGGATTGAGCGCTGCGTCGATGAGGTCACGCGCTTTGAGTTGCGTTTCGGTTTCGGCGAAAAGGATCCGAAGTCCATCGGGGTCCCGTTCGAATCCGGTGGCTTCGAGGTGCGCGGAAGCGAGCGTTTCCCGAATGCGCGCCTCTACGGGCGCGGCGTCCCACGGAGCGCCCGCTTTGATCGGCGCAACCTGGACCGCGGGGATTTCACCAAATAGGTTGGGGAGCGCGTAAATTGTCCCAACGATCACCACGAGGACGATCAGGACACTTTTCCACAGCGGATAGCGGTTCATAGACGCAGCGCTTTCACGATCAGAGGTGTTTGACGGTGCCTTTGACGAGGACGGCGAGGATCGTCGGTTTTTGCACCACCACTTCGACCCCTTTGGCGATCTCGACCGTGACGAACTGGTCGTCGATCGCCCGGACGATCCCGATGATCCCACCTTGGGTGAGTACCTCATCGCCGACTTTGAGCGCTTCGAGCATCTGTTTGTGCTCTTTGGCGCGTTTCATCTGGGGACGGATCATCAGAAACCAGATGACCACGAACATCAAGATGAGCGGAAGCAGCTGCATCAACCCACCGGTGGGGTCGGCGGTAGCGCCTGGGGCTTGCGCGTAAGCGTTAGTGATCCACATCAGAACAACTCCTACGAAAAAAGCCCATTGTATCACTGCATGCGGTTCGGGTTGGCAGACGACCGCGGTGGCCTGTTTACCGGTGGACGAGCGCAAGCGGTAGTTCCGTGGTCTCTTTGACGCCTTGGAGACGGATGTGGGTTTCGATTCGCGCCACGCCGGGTAGGCGCAAAACCGATTCCCGGACGAAGCGACCCAAGGTTTCCAGGTCGGGGACGACGATTTTCAACCAGTAGTCGGCACTGCCGGTAATCGCGTGGCATTCGACGATGGGGGGTAGCAGCGCGACGGCGCGTTCGAACGCTTCAGGCCGGGTGGCGCTGTGGCGCTCCAGCCAGAGCGACGCGAACGCAACCACCCCAAACCCCAACCGCGCCCCATCGAGAATCGCTGGGGTCGCTTTGATGAAACCGCGTCGTTCGAGTTGTTGTTTGCGCCGGGCGACTTGCGACGGCGAAAGCCCGACCGCCTCCCCGATCGCAGCCAGCGCGTGCGTCGCGTCGCGTTGCAGGAGGCGCAAGATTTCCCAATCGACGGGGTCGAGCAATTCTTTTGCGTTCATATTGGGGAAAACAAAAATTTTGTGCGAATTTTAGCCCGATATTGTCGATCATGCGAATTTTTTGTCCGACGATTGCGCGATAATGACGCACCACATCCAAAAGGAGGCCACTGCGATGAACCTCACCACAGCGTTACTGCACGCACTCAAAGCCAATGGCGCCAAACAGATCTTCGGGATTCCGGGCGATTTTGCCTTACCCTATTTCAAGATCATCGAAGAGACCGGCATTTTGCCCCTCTATACCTTTTCTCACGAACCGGGCGTCGGTTTCGCTGCCGACGCAGCCGCGCGGTACCACGGCGGGTTGGGCGTTGCTGCGGTGACCTACGGCGCGGGGGCGCTCAACATGGTCAATGCCGTTGCGTCGGCGTATGCGGAAAAATCGCCGGTTGTCGTAATCTCCGGTGCGCCGGGGGCGCATGAAGCCAGTTCTGGGCTCTTTCTCCACCATCAGGCAAAGACGCTCGATTCGCAATACCGAATCTATCAAGAGATCACCTGCGACCAGGTGCGTCTGGACGATCCCGGAACGGCCCCCAAACAGATCGCGCGGGTGTTGGCCAATTGCAAACGCCATTCGCGCCCCGTTTATATCGAGATACCCCGCGATCTTGTCGCGGCGCCGTGCGAACCCGTTCCGGCGTTGCCCGAGGCGACGGTCGACCCCGAAGCGATCGCTGCGTGTGCCGACGAAGTATTGGCGCGACTCAAACAGGCCAAGCAGCCGGTTTTGCTGGTAGGTGTCGAAGTGCGGCGCTACGGTGTCGAGCAAGCGGTTGCGAAACTTGCCGCCCGCTTGGGCATTCCCGTCGTGACCAGCTTCATGGGGCGCGGCTTGTTGGCCGACGCCAATGCGCCCCTTTTGGGGACCTACATGGGGATCGCCGGGGATCCCGAGATCACCCAGTTGGTCGAGGAGAGCGATGGCCTGTTGTTGTTGGGCGTGATACTTTCGGACACCAATTTCGCCGTTTCGCAGAAACGGATCGATTGGCGGCGAACGATCCATGCCTTCGACGGTGCCGTTCGGGTGGGGCACCATCACTACCCCAACATTCCGCTCGATCGCCTGATCGATGCGTTGCTCGCACGTACGCCGGATCATGGGAATCGCTTTCAGCCGGCCAAACGGCAATATCCGACTGGGCTCAGCGCCGACGACGGCGAGATCACCCCGCAGGCGATCGCAACGGCGGTGAACGATTTGATGACCACCCATGGGAAGGTGCCCCTTGCTGCAGACACGGGCGATTGCCTCTTTACCGCGATGGATATCGTCCACACCGCGATGGTTGCGCCAGGTTATTACGCGACGATGGGGTTTGGGGTTCCGGCCGGGCTTGGGATTTGTGCCTGCGGCGAACGGCCGATCATTCTGGTCGGGGATGGCGCGTTCCAGATGACCGGATGGGAGTTGGGGAACTGCCGCCGTTACGGCTGGGATCCCATCGTGATCGTGCTCAACAACGCCAGTTGGGAGATGTTGCGGGCGTTTCAGCCGGAGTCGCACTTCAACGATCTCGACGACTGGAACTTCGCGGCAATGGCGGCAGGGATGGGCGGCGATGGCATGCGGGTGCGCTCCCGGCGCGAACTGAAAGCGGCGTTGGATCGCGCGTGGCGGACACGTGGGCGCTTCCAATTGATCGAGGCGATGATTCCCCGCGGCGTGATGTCGCCGACGTTGGCCCGTTTCGTCGCGGGCGTCAAGCGCCTGAGCATGCCGAAGAGCGCAACGTAGCCGAGCAGAGCGCAGGCACGGCGGGGTTGCCGTTTACTCGGATCGTCGCATTCCTTGTCGCTCGGTCGGTTGCGGTACAATTTCCCCTTTCCGAAGGGGAAACGGGCAATGACGATTTTGGTCACGGGTGGCGCGGGCTTCATCGGCAGCAATTTTGTCTTGGATTGGCTGGCAGAGCGGGATGAGCCCGTGGTGACGCTCGATGCGCTGACCTACGCGGGCAATCTCGAGAACCTCGCGCCCGTCCTCGACGATCCGCGCCATACTTTCGTAAAAGGGGATATTGGCGAATCGGCGCTGCTCCAACAGCTTTTGGCCTCACACCGGGTTCGCGCGATCGTCCATTTTGCCGCCGAATCGCACGTCGACCGCAGCATTCTTGGGCCAGAGGCGTTCGTCCAGACGAACGTCGTGGGCACTTTTCGCCTCCTCGAAGCAGCGCGCCACTATTGGCAGCAACTGCCTCTTTCGGAGCAGGAAGCGTTTCGTTTCCTCCACGTCTCCACCGACGAAGTCTATGGCACGCTCGAACCAGACGACCCGCCCTTTACCGAGACAACCCCTTATGCACCCAATTCCCCCTACGCGGCGAGCAAAGCGGGGTCCGACCATCTGGTGCGGGCCTACCACCACACCTACGGATTGCCGACGCTCACCACCAACTGCTCGAACAACTACGGGCCGCGGCAGTTTCCCGAAAAGCTGATCCCGCTTTGTCTTTTGCGCGCGCTTGCGGGCGAGCCGCTTCCGATCTACGGCGATGGGCAACAGATCCGAGACTGGCTCTACGTCGGTGACCATTGCGCCGCGGTGCGGCGCGTGCTCGATGCCGGTACGCCAGGTGAGACCTACAACATCGGCGGGTGGAACGAGCAGACCAACCTTGCGGTGGTCACCGAGCTCTGCACTTTGCTGGATCGCCTGGCCCCGCGTGGGGATGGCCGCTCCTATCGCGATCAAATCACCTTTGTTGCCGATCGGCCCGGTCATGACCGCCGCTATGCGATCGACGCGCGCAAAATCGCATGCGAACTCGGTTGGCAACCGGCGGAATCGTTCGCAACCGGCCTCGAAAAAACGGTGCGCTGGTATCTTGCCCATCGCGATTGGGTCGAGCGGGTGCAAAGTGGCGCCTACCGCGATTGGGTTCGCACGCAATACGGCGCGCGGCTATCCCAGGAGGGGCGATGAGCCGTTTGCGTGTACTGCTTTTGGGTGCCAACGGCCAGGTCGGTTGGGCGTTGCGACCTCGGTTGGCGCTCGACTACGATCTGGTCGCGCTCGACCGGCAGGCGCTCGATCTGAGCGACCTCGACGCGCTGCAAGCGCGCCTTGACGCCGAGCGTCCTGCCGCGATCGTCAATGCCGCGGCGTATACGGCAGTCGACCGTGCCGAACGCGAGCCCGAACTGGCGTATCGTTTGAACGCGGCGGTGCCAGAACGGTTGGCGCGCTGGTGCGCGGCAAACCACGCGGCGCTCTTGCACTATTCCACCGACTACGTCTTCGACGGGTGCCATGACCGCCCCTATCGCGAGACGGATACGCCGTCGCCACTCAATACCTATGGGGCCAGCAAACTGGCGGGGGAGCAGGCGGTGTTGGGCAGTGGTGCTCGTGCCGTCGTTTTGCGTGTTTCCTGGGTCTATGGCGTGCACGGCAACAACTTTCTCAAAACGATGCTGCGCTTAGCGCGGACCCGTGACCAATTGGCCGTGGTTGATGACCAAATCGGCGCGCCGACGAGTGCGGAATTGATCGCCGCAGTCAGCGAACGGTTGCTGACTCGGTTGCTCACAGTCGGTGATCGCGCCGCTCATGCGCCGTCGCCGTCACCCGATCGCGTGCCACCGCTGCTGCACCTCGCGCCGAAAGGGGCGGTGAGCTGGTTTGGTTACGCGCGCTTTCTACTGAAATGCGCAGCGCAATATGGGTGGCCGCTGCGGGTGCACCCGGACGCCATTCGCGCCATTCCGAGCACCGACTACCCGACACCAGCACCGCGCCCGCGCAATTCGCGGCTCGCCACCGATTTGCTCGAACAGACCCTGGGGGTGACGCTTCCCAGCTGGGAGACGGACGTTGCCCGCACCGTCGAAGCGCTGGTGCAATGCTGCTCCCTCAGTGGATGACCTGAAGGAACGAGACGATGACATTTTCCGTACCAACCGATTCGGCTGCCACTGTTGCGGTGGGGTTGCCGTATGCGTTCGAGCGGCGAACCAGCCAACGCAAAGGGATCGTCCTGGCGGGGGGGTCCGGAACGCGACTCTACCCCAGCACGTTGGCGGTTTCCAAACAGCTGTTGCCGCTTTACGACAAACCGATGGTCTACTATCCCCTCTCGACGCTGATGTTGGCGGGAATACGCGAAATACTCCTCATTTCGACGCCGCAAGACACGCCGCGCTTTGCGCAACTCTTGGGCGATGGCAGTCAGTGGGGGATCGCGTTGCATTACCACGTTCAGCCGAAACCGGAAGGGATCGCGCAGGCGCTGCTGTTGGCCGAAGCGTTCCTTGCAGGTGCGCCTTGTGCGTTGGTGCTCGGTGACAACGTCTTCTACGGGCACGATCTGCAAACGCTCCTCTTTTCTGCCGATATGCGTGAAACGGGTGCTACGGTCTTCGCGTACCACGTCACCGACCCGCAACGCTACGGCGTCGTGGCGTTCGACCAAGCGGGGCGCGCGATCGATATCGAAGAAAAACCGGCGCGGCCGAAATCGTCTTACGCCGTGACCGGGCTCTATTTTTACGATGGGTCGGCGAGTGAGCGCGCCAAAAGGCTTCGTCCCTCGCCGCGTGGGGAGCTCGAAATCACCGATCTCAACCGCAGTTATCTTGCCGATGGCACGCTGCACGTCGAGGTGATGGGGCGCGGGTATGCGTGGCTCGATACCGGAACGCACGATTCGCTGCTCGACGCCGGCCAGTTCATCGCCACCATCGAACGGCGACAAGGTCTCAAGATCTCTTGCCCGGAAGAGATCGCCTGGCGGCAAGGGTGGATCGATGAGGAGGCGCTCTTGGCGCAAGCCGAGCGGCTCGGCAAAAGTGGCTACGGCGCGTACCTGCGCCGGTTGCTGCAGCGATTGTGAACGGACACAAGGAGTTTGGGATGCGCATCGTTCCCACCGCACTTCCCGAGGTGCTGCTGATCGAACCCGTCGTGCATGGCGACGAACGGGGGTACTTCTTCGAAGCGTTTCATCAGGCCCGTTTCGAAGCGGCGCTGGGGTATCGGGTGACCTTCGTCCAAGACAACGAATCCCGTTCGAAGCGCGGGGTGCTGCGGGGGCTCCATTATCAGTTGCCGCCGCACGCGCAGGGTAAGTTGGTTCGATGCGCAGAAGGGGCAATCTACGATGTGGCCGTCGATATTCGCAAAAGCTCGCCCACGTTTGGTCAGTGGGTGGGGGTGGAATTGTCGGACACCAACAAGCGGCAGTTGTGGATTCCACCGGGTTTTGCCCACGGTTTTCTCACGCTTACGGACTTTGCGCGCTTGCTCTACAAGGCGACCGATTACTACGCGCCGGAATACGACCGCGCAATCGCTTGGAACGATCCCCAGTTGGCGATCGCGTGGCCCGAACTCGACGTCCCGTTGATTATCTCAGAAAAGGATCGCCGAGCGCCACGCTTTGCCGATGCCGAACGGTTCGACTGAGCGCGCGTGATCATCCCTTTGGTTGGGATGGCTGCGCTCGCTGTTGCGTTGCAACCAATTCGGGGCGGCGCGCAACCGCTGCCAGTTGGGTCAGCGTGGATCGCGTCTGCTCGAGAAACCGCGCCAACTCCGCTTTCGGTAGCGGCTCGGGTCCAGGGAGGCGAACGGTTTGGGGGTTGTAGGGTTTACCGCCGATGCGTACCTCATAGTGGAGATGCGGACCCGTGACGCGCCCCGTCGCGCCCGAGTACGCGATCACTTGGCCCTGTTGCACTTTCTGTCCAGGTGTAAGCCCCTTGGCATACGCGGAGAGGTGCCCGTAACGGGTCTCGTAGCCGTTGCGGTGCGCGAGGATCACCAGATTCCCGTATCCGCCTTTCCAACCGAGGAATGTGACGCGCCCGTCCGACGCGGCCAAAACAGGCGTTCCGGTCGCGGCAGCCAAATCGACGCCATAATGGTTTTTCATGCCGCCGGTTACTGGATGTTCCCGCAGACCAAATTGAGAGGTGACCCGGGTGAATTTGAGGGGGTAGCGCAAGAAACCGCTCCCCAGCGCTTTGCCGTCGGGGGTATAAAAGCCTGTTTCACCGTCTCGGTTGGTGTAGCGAAGAACCCGGTAGGTTTTACCCTGATTGGTGAATTCGGCGGCGACGATATCACCGACAGTTTTGTTTCCCAACGCGTCGATCGACGTCTCGTAGAGCACGACGAACGCGTCGCCTACACGCAAGTCGCGGGAAAAATCGATTTCGGTCCCGAAGACTTCCGCCAAACGGCTCGCGATTTCGTAGGGCAGCCCGATTTCGTCGGCAGTGGCGAAAAGAGACGACGAGATCACGCCTTCCCGTGCTTCAAGGAACGTGGTCGTGTCGCTGGAGTCGGCGTTATTTTTGACCGCAAAACGGTCACCGTCGCGTTCGATGGTCACCCGTTCACCGTGGGTGAGCGGAAGTTGTAGCGCAAAGACTTTGCCGGTTGGGTCCAGTTTGAGCGTGACCGTTCCGTTGCCCAAAAGGCGGCGATGGATCGGCTGGGCTTCCGGTGCCGCCAGCGCGTAATCGATCAATTCGGGGTCGTTCGCGCCGATTCGTTCCAACAATTCACTGAGTGTCTCTCCTTGTTGAACGCGGTCTCGGATCACAACCGGGGGGAGGGATGGCTCAGCGGCCGGGTGGAGAGAAATCGGGGGTAGCGAGGCGATGACCTCTTGCGGTGAGGGTGCCGTGCGGTTGGGATCGATTGCCGCAACGGCAAGACCCAAAGTGACGAATGCACCGGAAAGGGCGAACCAAAAAGGGGGGCGCAGCCAAATCGTTCGTTTCATCGCCTCCTCCGTTTTTCCTTTGCGCAGAATGCATCGAATTGTAGCGCATTTTTTTGTTGACATTGTGCGGGAAAGCGCGTATCGTGGAACCCGTGCTGCCGTGTTGCAGCACAAGCGAAGAGGGCTCTGCCCTGATTGATTGATGTTTGTAAGGAAGTAAAGCAATGGCAACAGGTACGGTTAAGTGGTTCAATGATTCCAAAGGCTTCGGGTTCATTACCCCGGACGAGGGCGGAGATGACCTCTTTGCGCATTTCTCCTCGATCAACATGCCCGGGTTCAAGACCCTCAAAGAGGGTGATCGCGTGCGCTTCGAGGTGACGCAAGGCCCCAAAGGTAAGCAGGCGTCGAATATTCAGAAAATCTGAGTTCGATACTGCCCTGGGCAGCAAAAAACCACCCGCAAGGGTGGTTTTTTTATGCTGTCCCGATCGCTGAAATGCCGACCGGGAGGCAAAGTACCGAAATGATTACTTCAACTTGGTCTCTTTGAACAGCACGTGTTTCCGGGCTTTCGGATCGTATTTTTTCAATTCCATTTTGCCCGGGGTGTTCTTTTTGTTCTTCGTCGTGGTGTAGAAATAGCCGGTACCGGCTGTGGATTCCAGTTTGATTTTTTCGCGGGCAGCTTTTGCCATGATGCGCTCCTAATCAGATCTTTTCGCCACGGGCGCGCAGTTCGGCAAGAACCGCATCGATCCCTTTCTTGTCGATCGTGCGCAGCGCCGCGTTGGAAACGCGCAGGCGTACCCAGCGGTTTTCCGCTTCGCTCCAGAAACGACGGTAGTGCAGGTTCGGCAAGAAGCGCCGTTTGGTTTTGATGTTGGAGTGGGAGACGTTGTGTCCCACCATCGGGCGCTTACCCGTCACTTGACAGACTCGAGCCATTGCTTTTGCTCCTCGAATTCCGATGAAATGCGGAATGTACCATAATTGCGCGTTTTTTTGCAAGAATCAGGTGGGGTCGAGCCATCCATGCTCGGCAAACGAAACGGCAGTGTCGCGGGTGACTAGGAAATGGTCGAGCAAGCGAACGTCGATCAACCGCAACGCGTTCTGGAGCCGCTGCGTCACCGCGATGTCGTCTCGACTGGGCACCGCGTGGCCGCTTGGGTGGTTGTGTGCGACGATCACGGCACTGGCGTTGAGCGTAAGCGCCAATTTCGCGACTTCACGGGGATAGACCGCCGCTTCGGCTACCGTGCCCCGAAAAAGGGTTTCGCTCTTGAGCAAGCGGTGACGCTGATCCAGTAGCAGTACCAGAAAGGATTCGTGGGGGAGCCCCCCGATTTGTAACCGCAGCCAATCCTTGACGGCTTGCGGCCGCTCGAAAGCTGGGACGGCTTGGGCTTCCTGCCACAACGCCCGGCGCGCCAGTTCCAGTGCCGCGAGCAGTTGCGCCGTTTTCGCCGGGCCGATACCTGGCATCTGGGCAAGCTGTTGGGGTTCGCAGTGAATGAGCCGAGCGATGCCGCCGAACGCGGCGATCAAGTCGCGCGCCAAATCCACGGCACTCTTGCCGCGTACGCCAACCCGTAGGAAAATCGCCAACAGTTCGGCATCGCTCAGAGCCTGCGCACCACGCGTCAAGAGTTTTTCGCGCGGGCGTTCCGCTTCGGGCCAATCGCTGATCGACATCGACAAGAGGAGCGAATTTCGACGATGGACAATCTTACCGCAAATGAAGGGCGCAACAGGGCGAAACCGCCGTTTGTGAACGGACAGCGGATCGTATTGGCGGTGACCGGTGGGATCGCCGTATACAAAATTGCCGAAGTGGTCCGCCGGCTCGTCGACCGTGGCGCAACGGTCGACGTGGTCATGAGCGACGCGGCAACCCGGTTCGTCACACCGCTCACTTTTCAAGCGCTTTCTGGGCGGACGGTTTGGACCGATTTGTGGGACGGACGCGCCGAAGACGCGATGGCGCATATCGATCTGACGCGTGGTGCTGCGCTGATGGTCGTTGCGCCTGCTACCGCCGACCATTTGGGGCGCTTCGCCCAAGGTCGTGCCGACGATTTGGTGAGCACTTTGGCGCTGGCGCGCACCTGTCCGCTTGCGGTAGTGCCCGCGATGAACCAGGCGATGTGGCACCACCCCGCTACCCAACGCAACGTGGCGCAACTGCAAGCGGACGGAGTTGCCATTTGGGGGCCAGCTGTTGGCGCCCAGGCGTGCGGAGAGGTCGGTGCCGGGCGGATGATCGAACCGCACGAAATCCTTGCGCGAATCGAAGCGGCACTCGCGCCCAAGTGGTTTCAGGGCAAGCGCGTCGTGCTCACGGCCGGGCCTACGTACGAGCCGATCGATCCGGTTCGCGTCCTCACCAATCTGAGTTCAGGCAAGATGGGCTTCGCGTTGGCCGAAGCCTTTGCAATGGCGGGCGCCGAGGTGACGGTGATCGCCGGTCCAACGGCGTTGCCGACCCCATGGGGGGTGACGCGTGTCGACGTCGTGACCGCGCAACAGATGCGTTCCGCTGCGCACGAGTATGCCCCTAGTGCGGATCTATTCGTTGGGGTGGCGGCGGTAGCCGACTACCGGCCGGAAACCCCGCAGGAACACAAGATCAAGAAGTCCGCGTCGACGCTGACCCTCACACTCGTCAAAAATCCCGATATCTTGGCCGAAATCGCTGCGTTGCCCCACGGGCCACTCTGTGTCGGGTTTGCCGCGGAAAGCCGCGATTTGGACCACTACGCCGAGTGCAAACGCCGTGAGAAAGGGTTGTCGTTGGTGGTGGGAAATCTTGCGCAGGAAGCGCTGGGACAAGATGAGACGCGTGTCGTCCTCTATGACGATTTTGGACGCCATCCCGTGCCGGCCGGGAACAAGTCCGAAGTGGCGTGGGCGATTCTTGCCCACCTCAAACGCATGATCTCGGTTCGTGATGAGGGAGCTACCTGTGAAACCACACCGTCGTAAAGTCGCGATTCGTTATCTCGACGAACGGATCCGGGAAAACCCGCCCCATTACGCTTCTGAAGGCGCCGCAGGCCTCGATCTTCGTGCTGCGATCGCCGCACCGCTCATTCTGGCATCCGGAGCGAGCGAGCTCGTTCCTACGGGAATCGCGATCCATCTGGCAGATCCCGGTTTGGCGGCGATGATTCTACCGCGCTCCGGGTTGGGGCACAAGCAGGGACTGGTCTTGGGAAATTTGGTGGGTTTGATCGACTCCGACTACCAAGGAGAGATTTTCGTTTCGGTCTGGAATCGCGGGCAACAGCCAGTCGTGATCGAACCGTTGATGCGCATCGCGCAGCTTGTCGTCGTCCCGGTGGTGCAAGTCGAATGGGACGAAGTCGATGCCTTTTCCCCGTCGCACCGCGGCGCCGACGGGTTCGGCAGCACAGGAAGCCAATGATGAAAGGTGGCGCGCTTGGGGGTGCCCGAGGCATCCCGACAGCGGTACAGGTGCTGCTCCTGAACCCGAAAAAAGAGGTGCTCTTTCAACTGCGGCGTGGAACCGGTTTTTTCGACGGTTACTGGAGTTTACCGGGGGGACACGTCGAACCCGACGAATCGTTAGGTGCCGCAGCGTGTCGTGAGCTGGCCGAGGAGCTGGGCATTACGGTGCAAGCGTGTGATCTGCACCCAATCGGCGTGATTCACCGCCGCTCCGATACCAACCGCATCGAATTCCTGTTTTCTCTTGTGCGCTGGCAAGGAACACCTCTTCTTTGTGAACCGCATCGAGCGCACGCTCTACAATGGGCGCCGCAGGATACCCCGCCTGCCCCATTGGTCCCTTACCTAGAGGCCATCTGGACAAAATTAGGGAAGCAGTGGTTCTTCGAATTGGGTTGGTAATCTTTTGCGGCGCAGCAAAAGAGTGCGCCTCCATTGCTTGACTTTGCCTCGTTTCTTTATACAATCATAACTATTAGATCATAACCTGACTCTATATTTAGGTATCGCGATGAAGAAGTGGGTTTTAGGGGTCGTGATTTTTGCCGCGGGTGCCGTTGCGGTGGGTGCCGTGAATGCCTTCTTCGAATACACGAACACCACGGAGTTCTGCACCTCGTGTCATACGATGCAGTGGAGCAAAGCAGAGTGGATGGAGACTGTCCACTATAAAAATCGGGTGGGAGTGAAAGCCGAGTACGCCGATTGCCACGTACCCAAGGAATTTTTCCCGAAGGTCGCAGCGAAGATCATCGCGGTGAAAGATATCTACCACCACTTGATCGGTACCATCGATACCAAAGAGAAATTCGAAGCGCACCGCTGGACCATGGCCAACCGCGTGTGGGAAAAGATGAAAGCAACCGATTCGCGCGAATGCCGCACCTGTCACGAATTCGCCGATATGGACCTCACGGAGCAGGTGCGCTCAGCGCGGCGTAAGCACGAAGCGGCGGCGATGGAAGGGAAAACTTGTATCGAATGTCATCAGGGAATCGCGCACAGCTTGCCCAAAGAACCCGAGTCGTGAGATTCTTACAAGTATCGGTAAGAGATTGGAAAGGAGCAAGAGCCATGAGGCGCTGGGTGACGCGAATCGCGATGGGGCTGTTGTTCTGTGCGATCACACCAGCGCTTCAGGCGTTGTCGAACGAAGAGAAGGCGCTCTTCGACGCTGCGCAGTTGGGTGACGCGGGCGCGGTGAAGCGCCTATTGGCTGCGGGGGTTTCGGCAAAAACCCAAGGCGCGTTCGGGGTGACCCCCTTGATGTACGCGGCAGAAAGCGGCGATTTGGAAACCGTCAAAATCCTTCTCGACGCGGGTGCCGACCTCCACGCCCGCTGCACGGTTGGGCGGACGGCACTTTTTTATGCGATCGAATCGGGGCGTATCGAAACCGCTGCGTTTCTCATCGAAGCGGGCGCGAAAGTGAATGTCAAATCCCGGAGTGGCGCCACCCCCTTGAGCCTTGCCACGGCACGGGGTTACCACCAACTGATTGGTCTGTTGCTCGCGCGCGGTGCCAACCCCGACAGCGCCGATCGGCACGGGGTCACACCGTTGATGCGCGCGGCGGAAAATGGGGATCTCAAAGCGGTCGAACTCCTGGTGAATGCTGGCGCCGATCTCGACTTGCGGGATCGTCACGGGATGTCCGCACTCCACTATGCGGCGCAAGCGGGGCGGCTGCACGTCGTGCATTGGCTGCTCGACCATGGGGCGCGTGTCGATGTCGTCGATGACGCGGGGCAGACGCCGCTCATCCTCGCTGCGGCGAAGGGGCATCTTCATACCGCCGAAGTGCTGCTCGACCGCGGTGCCGATATCAACCATCAGGACATCGACGGTCGAACGCCGTTGATCGCTGCAACCGAAAGCGGTCGGCTCGAAACGGTTCAATGGCTGGCGTCACGCGGTGCCGCGGTTTCGGTGCGGGACCGTAACGGAATGGACGCGCTTGCGATCGCCAAAAAGCGGGGCTATGAGGAACTCGCCCGCTGGCTGCAAGCGCAATAAGGGTTTATCGCGGCGAACTGGGGTTCGACGCGGTGAAGTAAGGGTCCCGTAACGGGGACGTTGGGCAACGAGAGGAGACCAAGATGAAGCAGTTCAAACCATTCGTATACGGGGCGGCTGCGGCACTGGCGTTCGCGCTGACGCCGCAAGCCCATGCCGTCGAAGTCGATTACGCGCAAGTCCTGGCCAATACCTGCGCCGGATGCCATGGCCCAGATGGCGCCAGCCGCGGACCAGCAGCGCCGACCATTGCGGGGATGAACCCTGAAATCTTCATCGAGGCGATGCAGGACTACCGTGAAGACAAGCGTCCGGGCACGATCATGCCTCGGATTGCGAAAGGGTACACCGACGAACAGATCAAACTGATGGCGGAATATTTTGCGAAACAGCCGTTTTTGCGGTTCGCGCAACCGCACGATGCCCAATTGGCGGCGAAAGGCGCGAAATTGCATGACCGTTACTGCGAAAAATGCCATGAAGATGGTGGGAAAGCCAGTGCGGTGGCGGGTGTGCTTGCCGGACAGTGGATGCCATACCTCCACTATCAGTTGGAAGATTATTTGGCAGAAAAACGTGAATACAAAGAGAAGAACATGAAGAAACGGCTCACGGAACTCGTCGAAAAAGAGGGGCAACAGGGGCTTGAAGCAGTGCTCCATTTCTATGCCAGTCAGAAATAACCGAGGAGGAAGGAAGATGAATCGGATGGATCGTCGGATATTCTTGCAAGGCCTGGGCGCGACCGTTGCAGTCGGAGCCGTGGGTGCACCGTCGCTCGCGTTGGGTGCAGCGAAGAAAGTGGTGATCGTGGGCGGTGGTACGGGTGGGGCAACCGCCGCGCACTACTTGCGCCGCTACGACCCCTCGATCGAGGTGACCTTGATCGAACCGAACAAAGAATATTACACCTGTTTTTTCAGTAATCTGGTGATCGGTGGGTTGCGCCCTCTTGACTCGATTCGCCATACCTACGACGGCTTAGCGAAGCGGGGTGTCAAAGTGGTGCATGACACCGTCACCGCCATCGACGGGGCGGCGAAACATGTCGTTACCGCAAGCGGTCAGAAATTCGCCTACGATCGCTGCATCGTCTCGCCTGGGATCGAGCTCGTCTATGGCGGCGTCGAGGGCTACAGCGCTGACGCAGAAAAAGCGATTCCGCACGCCTGGAAAGCGGGTGAGCAAACCGCGATCCTGGCCAAACAGCTCCAAGAGATGCCGGACGGTGGCTTAGTGGTGATGGTCGCGCCGCCCAACCCGTTCCGCTGCCCGCCCGGTCCCTATGAGCGTGCTTCGCTGATCGCGAATTACCTCAAGCAGCATAAACCGAAATCGAAGTTGATCATCCTCGATCCAAAAGAAAAATTTTCGAAGCAAGGGCTTTTCACCGCGGCGTGGAAGAAACATTACAGCGGCATCATCGAACGGTTGGGACCGGATTTCGCGGGCACCAAATTCACCGTCGATGTCAAGACGAAAACCGTGAAGTGCGACGCCGGGGAATTCAAAGCCGACGTCCTGAACATCATCCCACCGCAACGTGCCGGCAAAATCGCGCAGGTGGCCAGCCTTACCGACGAAAAAGGGTGGTGCCCGGTCGACCAGCACACCTTCGAATCGAAGTTGGTGCCTGGGGTGCATGTGATTGGCGATGCGTCGATCGCCGGGAAGATGCCGAAGTCCGGCTACGCGGCAAACAGCCAGGCGAAAGTGTGTGCGATGGCAATTGCGCTGTTGCTCAATGGCAAAGATCCGCTCAAACCGGCTTATACCAATACCTGCTACAGCTTCGTAGCCCCGGATCAGGCGGTGTCGGTTGCCGCGGTCTATGAACTCAAGAACGGAACCATTGAGGAAGTTGCAGGTGGATTGACGCCGGCCGATGCCTCTGAAGCGATCCTGCGTCGCGAAGCGGAGTACGCGAAGTCTTGGTACAACAACATCACCGCCGATATGTTCGGTTGATTCCTGCGAGGCGCATTGCCTCTGTGCAGCGCTAACAAAGAAGGGGCGTAAGCCCCTTTTTTTTTGCACTGCAGCACATGATGTTGTTGACGGTTTAGTAATAAGTATATAAACTCATAAGAGTATTGATCTACATCAATTTGCCCAAATTGGTTGGGAGGTATTTGGCAATGACCGAAGAACTGCGAAACCGAATCGGCCTGATTCGTAAGGCGCCGGAGAATTTTTTGACGCCGGAAGAGATCGAGGCCATCAAGAAGGGGCGGCGCGATTTCATTCGCAAAGCGTTTGCCACGGCAACCGCGTTGGCCGCGAGCGGACCGGTGATCAACGCCTACGGAGAAACGGTCGATCCCGGTAAAGGGGATCCCAACATCCTCAATCTTCCCGAATGGAGTACGACGCTCGGGATGCCGGTGGCAACGCGCGGCTATGGGATGCCTTCGAAATACGAAGCAGGTCTGATCCGCCGCCAGAGCCCGGGGCTGACGCAAACCGCGGCGGCGTCGGTCTCATTTTCCCCGCTACAGGGGATGTTTGGCATCATCACGGCGTCCGGGCTTCACTTCGAGCGCCACCACCAAGGGTGGCACGACATCGACCCCACCAAGCACCGTTTCATGATCAACGGACTGGTGAAGACCCCGATGGTCTTCACGATGGATGATCTGATGCGTCTGCCATCGGTTTCGCGAATCCATTTCATCGAGTGTGGCGCCAACACCGGGATGGAGTGGGCCAACGTCGCGGTGCCCACGGTGCAATACACCCATGGGATGCTCTCCTGTTCGGAATTCACCGGGGTGCGGTTGATCGACCTGCTGGAAATGTGCGGCGCCGATCTCAAGAAAGGGCGGTATTTGCTGGCAGAAGGCGCCGACGGTTCGTCGATGACCCGAACCATCCCGATGGAGCTGGTCGAATCCGGCGAAGTGCTCGTCGCCTACGGGATGAACGGCGAGATGATCCGACCTGAAAACGGCTACCCGCTGCGCCTGGTGGTGCCTGGTGTGCAAGGGGTCAGCTGGGTGAAGTGGCTGCGGCGTGTCGAAGTAGGGGACAAGCCCTATGGAACCAAAGACGAAGCGGTCCATTACATCGATCTGATGCCGGACGGGATGCACCGTCAATATACCTCGTTGCAAGAGGTGAAATCGGTGATCACGACCCCTTCGGGTGGGCAAATTCTGCTCGACAAAGGGTTTTACAACATTACCGGGTTGGCGTGGTCTGGGCGCGGCAAGATCGTTCGGGTTGACGTCTCGACCGACGGGGGCGTCAATTGGCGGCAGGCGCGTCTCGAGCAGCCCGTGCTGCCCAAAGCGCTGACGCGCTTCAATATCGACTGGGTATGGGACGGAAAACCGGCGATCCTGCAGTCACGTGCGGTGGACGAAACCGGGCATATTCAACCCTCCTACGGGCAACTGCGCAAAGTTCGTGGTACCCGTTCGATCTACCACAACAACGCGATCCAGTCGTGGTTGGTGAATGAAAATGGCGAGGTGAGCAATGTCCAAGTTCTCTAAAACGCTGATCGCGGTGGCGACCGCGGTGGTGTGTAGCGCAGCGGTCGCAGCGCGATACGAAGGGATCGGTCGGCCAGCAACGCCTGCAGAGGTCAAAGCGTGGGATATCGACGTGCGGCCAGACTTCGTCGGGCTTCCGCCCGGACGAGGAACACCAGAAGAGGGGGAAGCGATCTGGTTGCAGAAGTGTGCGATGTGCCACGGAGACTTCGCTGAATCGAACGAAGTCTTTACTCCGATCATCGGCGGAACGACACAAGAGGACATCCAAACCGGTCGCGTGAAAGCGTTGGTGACCGGTAGCGTGCCACAGCGCACCACGATCATGAAAGTCCCCACGGTTTCGACGCTTTGGGACTATATCCACCGGGCAATGCCGTGGACGAGCCCCAAATCGCTGACCAACGACGAGGTCTACGCGTTGGTGGCGTACCTGCTCAACCTGGCCGAGATCATCCCGTACGACTTCGAGCTCAACCAAGAGACGATCAAAGAGGTGCAAAACCGGATGCCCAACCGCAACGGGATGACTTGGGATCATGGGATGTGGCCGTGGGGACCGGGGGTCAAAGCGGGTGGTATCGGCAATGGCGGCAAACCCGACGTGCAGGGCAGCGACTGCATGAAAAATTGCAAAAAAGAGGTGGTCATCGCCTCGAACCTGCCAGAGTACGCCTGGGATGCGCACGGCAATTTGAAGGAGCAGAACCGCGTCATTGGCCCCGTGCGCGGCAAAGAGATCTCGGAGGCGGCTAAAGCAGAGGCGCAAACCGCTACTGGCAAGCAGCAATCGATGCTCGAATTGGCCAAGCTGAAAGGGTGTACGGCGTGTCACGGGATCGACAAGAAGATCGTCGGGCCCGCTTATAAAGATGTCGCCACCAAATATGCCGGTAAGCCTGATGCAGTTGACTATCTGGCGCAGAAAATTAAAAATGGGGGTGCCGGTGTGTGGGGCAACGTACCCATGCCTCCGCATCCCGCACTCTCTGAAGAAGAGCTCCGGTCGCTCGCGCAGTGGATCGTGAATGGAGCCGCGGTAGAGTAACTTTTTGTTCGCAAAGGAGAAGTGCTATGCAACGTCGTGAAGTGTTGAAAGCGGGTGTCGGTTTGGGCGTCTTCGGCGCCTTGGTGGGGAGCGGTTTCCTGCAGCCGCGTACCGTACATGCCGCGCGGCAAATGGAAAACGCGTTCCAAGCGAAGAAACTGGAGGAAGCGCTGCAAGCGCTCGGTGCCGCGAATGCCGCAGAAAGCGGTGATGTGGTCCTCACCGCGCCCGATATTGCGGAAAACGGGGCAGTGGTGCCGATGGAGATCGAAAGCAAACTGCCCAACACCGAAGCGATCGCGCTCTTCATCGAAAAGAACCCCAACCCGCTCGCTGCGGTATTTCACCTTACCCCGGACGCCCTGCCGCGTGTGAAGACCCGGGTGAAGATGGGGCAAAGCTCCGACGTGGTTGCTGTGGTGAAAGCAGGTGGCAAGTACTACATGACCAAGAAAGAGGTCAAGGTCACCCTTGGCGGCTGTGGCGGTTGATGGATCGTAGAGATCGAAAAGGATCAAGGTAATCAAGCGGGACAGAAAGGACGAAAGGAGTACGAAAAATGGCTGGACCGATGCGGATTCGTGCACAAGTAAACGGTGATGAGGTCAATGTTCGCGCATTGATGGCGCACCCGATGGAGACCGGGTTTCGCAAAGATTCGTCGGGTAATCCGATCCCGGCGCATTACATCACCGAAGTGATCGCGAGTGTGAACGGCAAAACCGTACTCACCGCGGAGTGGAGCGGCGCAATCTCCACCAACCCCTACTTTGAATTCGACGTCAAAGCAAAGAAAGGGGACAAGATCACTTTGAAATGGATCGACAACAAAGGGGAATCGAAAGAGGAAACCGTCGAGGTGAAGTGATCGTCATCAGGGATGGAGGTGGCGGCGCGGTCGCCACTGCTCATAGCTTGTAAAGGAGGGACCCAACGATGAAGAAAACCGTCACAGCTGTTGCGCTTCTCTGTGCGCTGAGCAGCACGGCGATTGCCCCAACGTTTGCTGCCGACGATGACGAAGCGGCCCGCTTGAAGGCGATCGAAGAATACCGCAAGCAGATCGCCGATGGTAACCCGTCTGACCTATTGGCGATGGAAGGTGAGGAGCTTTGGCGAACGCCGTATGGTCCAAAAAACCAATCGCTGGAGCAATGCGATCTTGGCTTGGGTCCAGGGGTAGTCAAAGGAGCAGCGGCCAAGTTGCCGCGCTATTTCCCAGACACTGGAAAAGTTGAAGACCTTGAATCGCGCTTGATGACCTGCATGGAACGGTTGCAAGGGGTTGAACGCCAAAAAGTGATCGATTCTCCTTGGCGCAAGGGCGAGAAACTTCGCATGGATAAGATCGTTGCGTACATCGTCACCGAAAGCAACGGGGAAAAAATCGACGTCGATATGTCGCACCCCAAGATGAAAGAGATGTACGAACTGGGTAAGCGGATGTTCTTTTACCGCACGGGTCCCTTCGATTTTTCCTGCGCCACCTGCCACGGCAAAGATGGCCAGCGGATCCGACTTCAAGAGCTCCCCAACCTTACCAAGCACGAGGGTGCTGCGGCAGGCTGGGGGTCATGGCCGGCTTATCGGGTTTCCAACAGCCAGTTCTGGACGATGCAAATGCGTCTGAACGACTGCTTCCGCCAGCAGCGCACGGCAGAACCCATTTACGGCTCCGACGCGACGATCGCGCTTTCGGTCTATATGGCGGCCAATGGAAACGGTGGGGTGATGCTCACCCCCGGCATCAAGCGCTGAGCAAGGAGGAGGTCTCATGAAAAAGGTAACGTTCGCGCTCGCTGGTGTGATGGGGTTTTCGGCTACCCTGGCATGGGCAGGCACTGCGGATCTGGACGCAAAATTCAAAGAGATGATCGACCGCTCGTTCAAAACGACGGGAATCGCGCAAAAAGAGCGGATGATTCAGCTCGATTTTCAAAAGGTCTGTTCGGCGCTCGAAGCAGGCGAAAAGGTCGACCCGAAAACAATCGAGCAGTTGCGGCAGGCCCAGGAGCAGACGGTCCGTTGGCCCTCCGACGGAAAGTTTTTGGGTAACTGGAAGGAGGGTGAAAAGATCGCACAAAGTGGGCGCGGGTTGACCTGGATCGACAAGCCCGATACGGTCAATGGGGGTGGCTGCTACAACTGCCATCAGCTCGACCCCAAAGAGCTTTCGTACGGCAATATCGGACCGTCGTTGGCTGGGTACGGCAAACTGCGCGGCAACTCGGAAGAGGTGCTCAAATACGCCTGGCGGCAGATTTGGAACAGTAAGAGCGTCAACCTCTGCTCCAGCATGCCGCGCTTTGGCGACGCGGGTATTCTTACCGAGCAACAGATCAAGGACGTGATGGCCTATCTCTTCGACCCTGAGTCGCCCGTAAACAAAAACCACAAATAATCCGAAGCGGTTGTTGAAACAGCTCACTCCGAGGTTATTCCGAGGTTATCCCTATGGCAATGAATCGACGTGAATTCCTGCAAGTGCTGGCGGTTGCGGCGGCTGGCGGCTGGAGTCTGACCAGCAACGCCGAGCAAGCGGCGAAAGAGGCCGAGCAGCTCTACAACTTGCCACCGTTTGGCAACGTGAGTTTGTTGCACATCACCGATTGCCATGCGCAGTTACGCCCCATCTATTTTCGTGAGCCGCAGGTAAACCTCGGGGTGGGGTCGATGGCGGGGCAGGTGCCCCATTTGGTCGGGGAACATTTCCTCAAGCACTACGGGATTCCCCGTGGCAGCATCGAAGCACACGCCTTCACTTATCTTGATTTTGTCGAAAAAGCAAAGCTCTACGGCAAAGTGGGGGGGTTTGCGCATCTGCGCACGCTCGTGAAGCGGCTCAAAGCGTCGCGTCCCGGTGCGCTGTTGCTCGACGGCGGTGATACTTGGCAAGGCTCTGGGTTGTCGCTCTGGACCAACGCGCAAGACATGGTCGACGCCTGCAAGCTTTTGGGTGTCGATGTGATGACGTTGCATTGGGAAGCCACGTTTGGTGCCGAGCGGGTCAAAGAGGTCGAAGCGAAGGATTTCGCGGGCCAGATCGACATCGTTGCGCAAAACGTCCATACCACCGATTTCGAAGACCCGGTCTTCAAACCCTATGTGATCAAAAATATCAACGGGGTGCCGGTGGCGATCGTCGGGCAAGCGTTCCCCTATACGCCGGTGGCGAACCCCCGTTGGCTCGTTCCCGAATGGAGCTACGGGATCAAGGATCAGCAACTGCAAGCGGCTGTCGACCAGGCACGCGCTGAAGGGGCGCAGGTGGTCGTGGTGCTCTCGCACAATGGGATGGACGTCGACCTCAAAATGGCGTCGCGCGTGACCGGTGTCGACGTGATTTTCGGCGGGCATACCCATGACGGGGTCTATCAACCGGTGGTGGTCGAAAATGCGGGGGGTAAGACGCTCGTCACCAATGCCGGTTCGAACGGCAAATTCCTGGGGGTGATGGACCTCGACGTGAAAAACGGGAAGATTCAAGGGTATCGCTACCGTCTGATCCCGATCTTCGCCAATCTCTTGCCGGCGGACCCCGAAATGGAAGCGTACATCGCGAAGGTGCGTGCGCCGTACGAAAGCAAACTGGCAGAGCCGCTTGCCGTTGCGGAAGGGTTGCTCTATCGCCGAGGGAACTTCAACGGAACGTGGGATCAGGTGATTTGCGACGCGCTCATTGCTGTGCGCGGTGCGGATATCGCGTTTTCGCCCGGGTTCCGTTGGGGAACGACGATCCTACCGGGGCAAACGATCACGATGGAGCATCTGCTCGACCAGACCGCGATCACCTACCCGTGGAGCACGCTCACCGAAATGACCGGGGCGCAGATCAAAAATGTGCTGGAAGACGTTGCCGACAACCTCTTCAATCCCGATCCCTATTATCAGCAAGGTGGGGACATGGTGCGCGTGGGGGGGCTCAAATACGCGATCGACCCGAACGCGCCCATGGGTCAGCGCATCCAAGAGATGACGCTCAACGGCAAACCGCTTGACCCGAACAAAAAGTACAAAGTGGCGGGCTGGGCCCCGGTTGCCGAAGAGAGCCGTGAGGCTGGGCCGCCGGTGTGGGAGATCGTCGCCGAATATCTGCGGGCACAGAAAACGGTCCGGATCAAAGAGCTCAACGTGCCGCGAATCATCGGTATGGAAGGGAACCCAGGGCTTGGTCTGTGATGCGGGACGTTTCTCCCCGCGTGGATCGGAGGGCGTTATGAAACGCGACAGCGGTTCGATCGATTGGCGTCGCCGTCGGCTGATCAAAGGAGCGGTTGCTGCTTCGCTCCTGGCAGGCGTTGGCGGTTATTGGCACGAGGAAATCCGTGCGTTTGCCAAAGACGCCGAACTCTTCATAAAAGGGCCGCCTGTTCCCGACATTGCGCCGGAACAGCTGAGCGACCACGTGTGGATGATCTACGCGAAAGACGGTTTTCCGACACCGGAAAACCGCGGGATGATGTCGAACATCACCTTCGTCGTCACCGACGACGGGGTGGTGATCTTGGACGGTGGCGGGTCGGTGCAGATCGGCGAGATGGCGATCCGCATGATCCGTACCGTCACCGACAAACCGGTGGTCGCGATTTTCGCAAGCCATTACCATGGCGACCACTACTTAGCCGCGCACGCCTATTTCGAAGCGTTCGGTGACCTTCCCTTCTATGCGCACCCGTTTACCAAAGAGGCGATTGCAAAGAAAGAGGGGAATTTGTGGCTGAACCTACTCGAGCGGTGGACCAATGGCGCGACTGCTGGAACGAAATTGATTCCACCCAACCGAGAAGCGAACCACGGTGACACGTTCCGCTTTGGCAATGTGACGATCCGTTGCCACCATTACAGTCGTGCCCATACGCCCGGTGATCTCTGCTTCGAAGTGGTCGAAGACAAAGTGACCCATGTCGGTGACGTCGCAATGGATCGCCGCATCGCCAACATGGACGATGGTTCTTACCCGGGGTCCCTGCATTTCATTGATGCGCTCAAAGCAGCTTGTCCCGGTCACCTTTGGGTCCCCGGACATGGCCGGCCGAGTCACACGGTGCTCGATTGGCAACGCGAACTTTTTGCCGGGATCTGGGAAAACGCGGTCAAAGCATTCGACGAAGGGCTCGACCCATCTGAGGCGAAAGCACTGGTGCTCAAAGATCCGCGGGTTGCGAGCAAATCGGCCGAGACCAAAGGGTGGCAAAACAACATCGGCAAATACGTGAGCCTGGCGGTGCTCGAAGCGGAACGCTTGGCGCTCGAAGGTAAGCTCGACTGACGTCCTTCCCTCACAATGGCTTTGCGGACCATTCGTCAGCTTTGGTTCTGCTGGATGGTCAGGGGCAGCTTTCGCAGATTGCTTGATCCCAATGTTTCGACAGGCGGATTGCGCATTGCACGATACCCGCCATGCTGTAGGTTTGCACGAAGTTGCCCCACAGTTCTCCCGTTTCGGTGTCGGCATCTTCCGAAAGCAGCCCCAAGGGGTTTCGCAGCGCGAGAATGCGTTCGAAGTGTGCGCGCGCTTCCTCTTTTCGGCCCATTGCGGTGAGCGCATTGATGTACCAGAAGGTACAGACGAGAAACGCCGTTTGCGGTGTGCCGAAATCGTCGGCTTCGGTATAGCGGAAGATGAAGTCACCACGACGCAATTCGCGCTCGATCGCTGCAACGGTTGCGACGAAGCGGGGGTCATCCGCGGGAAGAAAACCGAGTTCAGCGATCAACAGCAGGCTGGCATCCAGCGACTCGCCCTCGAAAGCGGCGGTGAAGGCCTGTTTCGGCTCATTCCAACCCCGTCTCAGGATCACGCTTTTGATGGTATCGGCGTGGTGGTGCCAATAGGCGGCCCGTTCGGTTCGCCCCAGATGGGTGGCAATGTGCGCCAAACGGTTACACGCCGCCCAGCACATGATCGCGGAAAAGGTATGGACGCGCTGGTGGTTGCGTAATTCCCAAAGTCCGGCATCGGGTTGGTCGTAAAGGGCCACGGCGCGCTCACCCAGCGGTTCGAGTTGCTCGAAGAGCGCAACGTCACCGCGACGCCGCAGGCGCTTGTCGAAAAAGGCGTGGGCAACGGCCAAAATCGCCGCACCGTAAACGTCGTTCTGGCGCTGAACAAACGCTTGATTGCCCACCCGAACCGGGCCCATGCCGCGATAACCGGACAGCGTATCGAAGGTTCGCTCAGTGAGGTCGGCGCGGCCGTCGATCCCATAGACGGGTTGCAGTTCGTGGTGGTGCGCGTTCGCGGTGACGCTCAGCAGGTAGCCCAAGTAGTGTTCGAGTGTGGTCGTCTGTCCCAAGCGGTTCAGGGTGTTGAGCACGAAATAGGCGTCGCGCAGCCAACAGTAGCGGTAGTCCCAGTTGCGGACGGTGTTCGGTGCTTCCGGGATCGAGGTGGTCATCGCAGCGATGATCGCTCCGGTATCTTCGAATTCGTTGAGCTTGAGCGCGATCGCCGCGCGGATGACCGCTTCTTGCCATTCGAACGGAATGGCCAGATGGCGCACCCAGTCACGCCAGTATTCGACGGTATTGTGGTAAAAGCGGTTGGCCGTTTCGCGCAGATCGTCTTGGAGCGATTCGTCTGGCCCCAAGAGGAGCACGATCCGGTCGTTGAGAAAGAAGGGGAGCTCTTCGGCAACCGCGGTGATCGGTGCGTTGGTCGTGAGGCGCACGACCAGGTTGGGTCCGATATAGCGGATGTGGTGGCTGCCGTAGGTACGCTCCGAGTCCGTCGCGCCATAATCCCAAACCGGCCGGATCCGGATGCGAATACGGGGGGATCCCGCAAGGGGTTTGACCATCCGGACGAGCATCATCGGGCGGAAGAGGCGGCCGAATTGCAGGAAGCGCGGACAGAAATCGGTGATTTCGATGGCGCCGCCGTGGGTATCGAAGAGCCGGGTGACCAAGACGGCAGTGTTTTCCAGGTAGTGTTGTTCCGAACGCACGCAGTCGACCAGTTCGATGCGGTAAAACCCCTGTTGGCGTGATGCCACCGCGTCACCGTCGTGGCTCAGGAGTGAACAGAAGATCGGATCACCGTCGAAGCGCGGAAAGCAGCTCCAGACGACTTCACCCAGGGGGTCGATCAGCGCGCTGATCGAACAGTTGCCGACAAGGCCAAGATTGAGCGTGTGCATGATGGAAAAAATTCAATGGGTGAGTGATTGTAACCAAGTAAGCGCCGCTTCGATATTTGGGAGACGATAACGGGCAAGGGTTTGTCCGGGGCCCACCTTGATGCTGAGGCCACCCAGCTGGTTGATGCGCTCGAAACCGTATTCGTCGGTCACGTCGTCGCCCAGAAAGACGGGTGTTCGTCCGCAAAAAGGAGGTATTCTCATGAACGCGGCGATCGCTTCGCCTTTGTTCGCAACGTGGGGTTTGAGCTCGAAGACGTATTTTCCTTTGAGTACGGTGAGTTCGGGAAAAGGGGCAACGAGGCGTTTGATCGTATGCGACAGGTAGCCTCCCAGCCGCGGGGCCTGTCGGTAGTGGAGTGCCAGTGCGATCCCTTTGTCTTCGAGCAGCAGTCCGGGGAAACGGGCAGCCAACGCTGAGAGCGCCGGTAAGAGCTGTTCTCGTCCGGGCAGGCGATCGATCACGCGTTGGTAGGTGCCGTCCGGATCCCGGCGTTCTAGGCCGTGGAGTCCAGCGGCGGGGAGAAACGGGAGGTGAAAAAGTGCGTCGATCGATGCCAACGAACGACCGCTCACGAGAGCCACCGCCCCGTGGGTTACGCAAAAGAGCTGTTGTAAGACGTGGCGTGCCTCTTCGCGGACTTCTACTGCGTCTGGATGCTTTGCAAACGCTACGAGGGTGCCATCGATGTCACAAAAATAGGCCCAGTCGGCTTTGGGGGTAGGCGGACGCGCAAGCATCATCTTTTCGGCAGACGGCGATTCGCGATCAAGTCGTCGAAAGGGGAAGTTCCGGCAAGCGACTGCGTTGACGCATGATCGCCGCATCGAGCAGCATCCGTCCCGCCCAGCGATAGACGTTGAATTCACTGATGAGCCGCCGCATCAGGCGCATGCGCAACGCTTGTTCTTCCGCGGGCATCGTGAGCGCCAAATGGAGCGCCGCGGCGCACTGATCGGCATTGTAGGGGTTGATGATCAAAGCTTCGGGCATTTCGCGCGCGGCGCCTGCGAATTGCGAGAGGATGAGCACCCCTTGTTCGTCGTCGCGTGCGGCGACGAACTCTTTCGCGACCAAGTTCATGCCATCGTGCAAACTGCTGACGAAACAGAGATCGGCGGCGCGGTAGTAGCGATAGACTGCTTCTGGGGGATGGTGCTCGATTTTGAGGATGATCGGGGGTGGTCCGGAACGTCCGGAGGGGCAGAAGCGTTCATTGATCCGGGTGGCCAATGCGCGCACTTGCGCTTCATAACTCTGGTATTCGTCCAAACGCGACCGGCTTGGCGCAGAAATTTGGACGAAGGAGAAGCGGCCGATCCATTCCGGGTTGAGTTCGAGCAGGCGCTCGATGGCGCGAAAGCGTTCGATGATGCCTTTGGTGTAATCGAGGCGATCGACCCCGACGCCCAAGCGGCAATCCAGCGGGAGATTGTTTTCCGCACGAATTTCCCGATGGCAGACCTCGACCGGATGCGCCGTCATCGCCGCAGCCGGAGGCCATTCGATCGAAATCGGGTAACGGCGCACCGCGGTGGTGTGCTGATCATGGGTGACTTCGTACGTTTCACGGTCGACACGGGCTTCGAGCAAGCGATCCACCGTATCCATGAAGTTGAGGCAGTGGGCTTGGGTGTGGAAACCGAGGATGCTCGATCCAAGTAGCCCTTCGACCAGTTCGGTAGCCCAGGGACTGATCGTGAAGACTTCAGGGTTTGGCCATGGGATATGCCAGAACGTGATGATCGTCGCTTTGGGTAAGCGCTTGCGAATCATGCGCGGCAGCAAGGCGAAATGGTAGTCCTGCACCAGTACGATGGGGTCGTTCGTCTTTGCTTCTTCGACGACGGCGTCGGCAAACCGTTGATTGACGGCCAGGTACTGCTCCCAGTCCGAGTTACGGAAGGTGGGGCGAACGTGCGCGATGTGGCACAGGGGCCACAACCCTTCGTTGGCAAAACCGTAATAAAACCCTTCCTCTTCCAACGGGGAAAGCCAGATCCGGCGCAGTTCATAAGCAGGGTTATCCGGCGGGACAGCCACATGGTCGCGCGCATCGACGACATCCCGGTCGGCAGAGCCACTTCCGTGCGCGATCCAAACACCAGAACAGGCCCGCATCACCGGTTCGAGTGCAGTCACTAAGCCGCTTGCGGGACGGTTGACGACGATGGTGTCACCGCGTCGTTGGTGGACATAAGGTTCGCGGTTGGAGACGACCAAAACCTCTTCACCGCGGAGTTCGCCGCGCAAAACCGATTTGAGGGTGGCCGCGGTCCAGGTGGTTTGGCTTTCGTCACGTGCGCGCTGGCGAAGTTCTTCTTCGAGATCAGCGACCAACCGTTTCAGGTCACGTTGCGGCGGGCGAAAGGTGTCCCCGGATGGGTTCGTCGCGGATGCCCCCGATGATTCCGTTTGTTTCGCTTGAGTGGGGGGAAGTGGTGTGGCGGGCAGCCGATCGACGATGAAGCGTGAGGTGACTTCCGCGGCGACTGCGACCCCCACAAAAACCAGGGCGAACGTCCATAACGCCAGGATGAGCCGACCGTGAAGGGGGGAGTCTTGATCCGCCAAGAGGAGATGGGCAAACGAAAAGGCAAAAAACGCCGTGACCAGAGCAAAGCCGATCGCCAAAGGGAGTACCCGGCGGCGAAGGGTCTTGTGCAGGAGTTGCCGTAGGGGTTCCACGCGGATCACTCCTTGTTTATACCCAGATTGGCATTGTACCGTTGGTAAGCGGCGGTCACCAAAAGGTGTGCCGCGATCGGGATGCTAAGTCGGAGCGGATAGACATCGCGTTTATGATCAAAAGACATAAAAACCAAATCTTTAGTAGCTTAAATTGTCTAAGCTCGATCGCTACACTTGCCATAACCTCATTCGAAAAAGGCAAGGGCACCGATGTACCGTTACGATACGTATGACCGACAACTGGTTGCTGAACGTGTGGCGCAATATCGCGATCAGTTGGCGCGTTACCTGTCAGGCGCGCTGCGCGACGAAGAGTTTTTGCCGCTTCGTCTCCAAAATGGACTCTACATTCAACGGCATGCGCCGATGTTGCGGGTGGCGATCCCTTATGGGCTCCTTTCCGCGGATCAGTTGCGCGCATTGGCAACCGTTGCCGAACGCTGGGATCGAGGCTACGGGCACTTCACGACCCGTCAGAACATCCAGTTCAATTGGGTTCGGCTTGAGGAAACCGCTGAGATTTTGGCGTTTTTGGCCGAACACGATCTGCACGCCATTCAAACCTCGGGCAACTGCATTCGGAACATCACCACCGATGCGTTGGCTGGGGTTGCCGCTGACGAACGGGTCGATCCCCGGCCGTGGTGCGAATTCATCCGCCAATGGGCGACGTTTCATCCGGAGTTTGCTTTTCTGCCGCGGAAATTCAAGATCGCAGTAAATGGCGCCAAGGAAGATCGTGCTGCGATCCGAGCGCATGACATCGGCTTGGACCTGTACCCAACCGATGATCCGTTGGCGCCCGAGTTCGACGTCTACGTGGGCGGCGGTTTGGGTAGAACCCCGATGGTGGGGCAGCGCCTCTACGCGCGTGTCCCCGCGGCAGAGCTCATTCCAACGTTGGAAGCGATTCTTCGGGTCTATAACCGTTTTGGCCGCCGCGACAACAAGTATAAAGCGCGCATCAAAATTTTGCTGCAGGCGTTGGGTGTCGAGGCATTTCGTGCCGCGGTCGATGCCGAGCGGGCGCGTGGCGACACGGTGGTCGCAGCATACCGCGACGGCTGGCGGGATGAGGTTGCGCGTATCGCAGCCCATTTCGCAGAGGACGACGAACGGGCGGCGCGCACGGCGTCGAAATGGCGCGCGGAGCAAGCACAACCTACGCTCCGCGATGCTGGTGAGGAACGGGCGTTCGCACGCTGGCGGAGTCGCAACGTCCTACCGCATCGGGTGCTGGGATTCGTCGCGGTGGCTCTGGTGACGAAACGGCATGAGCGTGCTCCGGGTGATGTGACCGCTGAAGAGATGCGTGCGATCGCCGATTGGAGTGAGCGCTATGCCGACGGTGAAATTCGGGTAACGCACGAACAAAATTTGGTATTGGCGTGGGTTCCGGAAGCGGCGCTCCCGGCGTTGTGGCGGGAAGTCCGCGCGTTGGGGTTTGGCCGACCCACGTTCCGGTTGGCAACCGACGTGATTTCGTGCCCGGGGGGGGATTACTGCGCGTTGGCGAACGCCCGTTCGATTCCGGTTGCGCAAACGGTGATCGCGCAGTTGGATCGGGATCCGAAACGTTTGGCAGCGCTCGGCAAAGTGGCGATCAACCTTTCCGGTTGCATGAACGCGTGTGGACACCACCATCTGGGTGCGATTGGTGTCCTCGGTGTCGACAAAAAGGGGGAAGAGTGGTATCAGATCACGATCGGCGGTCAAGAGGGGAACGATTTGCGTTTGGGACAGGTGATCGGGCCGTCGGTGCGCGCAGAGGCGGTCGCGCCGGCGATCGAGCGGTTGCTCGATACCTACCTGGCGTTGCGGCGTCCCGAAGAACGGTTTGCCGAGACGGTGGCCCGTGTCGGGGTCGAACCGTTCAAAACGGCGGTTTATGGTGGCGAATCTGGCTTTTCCCCGCAACAGAATCAGGAGCACGACCATGTGGTGGCTTGATCTCGAGGGTGCGGTACATCCCTTCGACCGCGAACGTTTCAAACCGATGACCGAACCGAGCGCGGCGGTGTGGATGACCGTCGAGGACGATCCCGCATGGCTTCCCGACGAAGCGTTGGCGCACGTGGAAGCGATCGCGATCGAATTCCCCAAATTCACCGACGGACGACCGTTTTCTCTCGCGACAATCTTGCGCGCGCGGGGTTGGCACGGACCACTCTTTGCCGTTGGCCATTTTCTGCTCGATCAACTCGATTACCTCCGTCGCTGCGGATTTACCGGTTTTGCGCCGGATCCGGAACGCTATCCGTACGAAACGTTATGCGAACTGGGGCCCCGCTTGCTGCGAGTCTTTACCGAACCCTATCAGGCGAGCAGCGCCGTACCGCAACCCCTGTGGTTACGCGTGCGTCGTGATCGAGCCGAGCAACCCGTTTCTGAAATCGAGGTGTGACGATGAGTCATCCGTACATGCATCCCAATCTGGACGATCCCCAATTGCGCGAACAGGTGCGAGCAAAGCGCGCCAGTGCCCTTCGCTTGCTCGAAGAGGCGGTTGCCGAGTGGGGAAACGTCGTTTTTGCTTCCAGTTTGGGCGCAGAAGATCAGGTCGTGATCGATTTGGTGGCGAAAAGTCCTTTCCGCGATCAAGTTGCACCGTTCGTTTTGGATACCGGGCGGCTTCCGGAAGAGACCTACGCGACGTTGGCGAAGACCGAGGCCCACTATGGGCTGCGTTTCGCCGTTTATGCGCCCGAAGCCGCCGATGTGGAACGGGTGGTGCGCCGCTACGGAATCAATGGTTTTTACCACAGCCTGGAAGCCCGCCACGCGTGCTGTGAAGCCCGTAAGGTGTTGCCGCTCAAACGTGCGCTTGCCGGGCAAAAGGCGTGGGTCACTGGGTTGCGGCGGCAACAAAACGTGACACGCGCGCAGCTCGAACCCAAAGCGTGGGACGAAGCGCACGGTTTGTGGAAAATCAGCCCCCTTTGGGATTGGACCCACGAGGAGGTTTGGGCCTATATCCGGCTCTATCAGGTTCCCTACCATCCTTTGCACGACGCGTTCTATCCCAGCATCGGCTGTGCGCCGTGCACGCGTGCCGTCGCGGTGGGTGAAGACCCGCGCGCGGGGCGCTGGTGGTGGGAGCACGCGGAAACGCGAGAGTGTGGCTTACACCGTCGCGATCCCGTCGCGGTGGTCGAACGGTAAGCGAGACGAAAGGACAACCATGAGTGAAACAACCATGACGCGAACCCATCAGACGGCTACAGAGCCCCAGCTTTGGGACGACGAAACGTTGGATTGGTTGGAAGCAGAAGCGATTTATATTTTGCGGGAAGTGGCTGCGCAATTTCAGCGTCCGGCGCTTCTCTTTTCCGGGGGCAAAGATTCGGTCTGCCTGTTGCGCTTGGCAGAAAAGGCCTTTCGACCCGCGCGTTTTCCCTTTCCCCTGTTGCACATCGATACCGGCCACAACTATCCGGAGGTGATCGCGTTTCGCGACGCGCGTGCGAAGGAGCTCGGTGAGCGGTTGATCGTGCGCTCGGTCGAGGACTCGATCCGCCGAGGTACGGTGCGTCTTGCGCATCCGTTGGAATCTCGCAACCGCCACCAGTCGGTGACGCTTTTGGAAGCGATCGAGGAGTTCGGTTTCGACTGCTTGATCGGGGGCGCCAGACGTGACGAAGAGAAAGCGCGGGCAAAAGAACGGGTTTTCAGCCTGCGCGACGAGTTTGGACAGTGGGACCCGAAGGCGCAGCGCCCGGAATTGTGGAATCTGTACAACGGGCATATTCCACCGGGATGGCATGTGCGCGCGTTTCCGATCAGCAACTGGACCGAACTCGACGTTTGGCGGTACATCGCGCGTGAACGGCTCGCGTTGCCATCGATCTATTTTGCGCATGAGCGTCCCTGTGTTCGCCGCGGACGTTTGTTGGCGCCCGTGACGCCGCTCACCCCGCCCAAAGAGGGAGAAGTGGTCGAGCCGGTTTGGGTCCGTTTCCGCACTGTAGGTGACATGACGTGTACCGCGCCGGTGGAAAGTCGGGCGACCACGGTGGAAGCGATCATTCGCGAGACGGCCGAGACGATGATTTCGGAACGGGGCGCGACGCGGCTCGACGATCAAACCCATGAGGCATCGATGGAACAACGCAAACGCGAGGGGTATTTCTGATGAGTGACGTATTGCGGTTCATGACGTGCGGGAGCGTCGATGATGGCAAGAGCACGTTGATTGGGCGGCTGCTCTACGATACGCGAGCCGTCTTGGTCGATACGTTGGAAGGGGTGAGTCATGCCAGCGAACGGAGGGGGTTGTCGCGGATCGATTTGTCGCTCCTCACGGATGGGTTGATCGCGGAGCGGGAGCAGGGCATCACCATCGACGTGGCGTACCGCTATTTCAGTACGGGACGACGCAATTTCATCATCGCCGACGCACCGGGTCACGAACAATACACGCGAAATATGGTCACCGCAGCCAGTACGGCTGAGCTGGCCGTGTTGATGGTCGACGTGCGTCAGGGATTGACGACGCAAACGCGGCGGCACGCGTTGTTGTGCGAGCTGATGGGAATTCCCCATCTGGTGATCGCCGTGAACAAGATGGATTTGGTCGGTTACGACCCCGAACCGTTCGCCGCGGTGCAAGCGGCGTTCGAAACCTTTGCGGTGCAGGCGCAATTGCGGGCCGATCGACGCTATCTGCCGATTTCGGCGCTCGAAGGGGACATGGTAGTCGAACGGGGGGAGCGGATGCCTTGGTATCACGGCCCCACCCTGCTCGAAGTGCTGGAGTCGGTCCCTTCTGCCCACACGGGCAAAGCAGAGTCTTTTCGATTCCCTGTGCAATGGGTGTGCCGACCCCAAGCCGCGGACGATCCCACACTGCACGATTACCGGGGCTATGCGGGAATGGTGGCTTCCGGTTCGGTTGCCGTAGGGGATGCGGTGACTGTGTTGCCAGCAGGGTTAGCGACGACGGTGCTCGCGATCGAATTGGGGGGACGGTCCTTGACGGCTGCACGGGCGGGCCAGTCGGTGATGCTCCGGCTGCAAGACGATTTGGATGTTTCGCGCGGCGACATGATCGTGCGCAGCGACGAACCCCTGCCGGCGGTAACGCGCACGTTGGTAGCCGATCTGGCGTGGCTTGCGAATGGTCCGCTCGATCCACGTCGCGTTTACGGGTTGCGGCAAACGACCCGTGAGGTGAAAGCGAAGATCGATTCGATCGAATATCGCTGGGACGTGGCGTCGATGCGGCGTGAGGATGTCGATACGCTCACCGCGAACGACATCGGGCGGGTGCGCGTGAAGCTTTCGGCGCCGATCGTCGCGGAACGTTACGAACAAGACCGCGCTTTGGGGGCGTTCATCCTTTTCGATCCCGCAACGGGCGACACGGTCGCAGGCG
Source organism: Hydrogenophilus thermoluteolus (assembly GCF_003574215.1). Lineage (NCBI taxonomy): Bacteria > Pseudomonadati > Pseudomonadota > Hydrogenophilia > Hydrogenophilales > Hydrogenophilaceae > Hydrogenophilus > Hydrogenophilus thermoluteolus. The sequence continues at coordinate 875,535 of NZ_AP018558.1, forward strand.
GTGTGATTCGTGAATGGGCGTGAACGAAAAAAAGCCCCGCTTTCGTGAGCGGGGCCAACACCAGGGAGTGATCGGTTATTTGACGCCGTAGTAGTAGCGAGCGGCTTCTTTGAGTGGCATCGGTTTGATCTTGTCGGCCATGCCAGTGCACCCGAACGCTTGGTAGCGCGCCACGCAAATTGCTTTCGCGGCGGCGCGGGCGGGTTTCAAATATTCGCGTGGGTCGAACTTCGACGGATTTTCGGCAAGAAAACGACGAATCGCAGCGGTCATCGCCAAACGAATATCGGTATCGATATTGACCTTGCGAACGCCGTATTTGATTGCCGTTTGGATCTCTTCGACCGGCACGCCGTAGGTCTCTTTCATCTCGCCGCCGAACTGGCGAATCTCTTCGAGCAGTTCCTGCGGGACGCTCGAAGAGCCGTGCATCACGAGGTGGGTGTTGGGGATCTTGGCATGAATTGCTTTGACCCGGTCGATCGCGAGGATATCCCCGGTGGGTTTGCGGCTGAATTTGTACGCGCCGTGGCTGGTGCCGATCGCGATCGCAAGCGCATCCACACCCGTCTGGTCGACGAAATCTTTTGCTTGGTCGGGGTCCGTCAGCAGCATCGAGTGGTCCAGCGTCCCTTCTGCGCCGACACCATCCTCTTTCCCCGCCTGGCCGGTTTCGAGCGAACCCAGGCAGCCAAGCTCGCCTTCGACCGAGACGCCCACCGAGTGGGCGATTTCCGATACTTTGCGGGTGACCTCGACGTTGTATTCGTAGGAGGAGGGGGTTTTCTGGTCTTCAAGGAGGGAGCCGTCCATCATCACACTGGAAAAGCCCAAGCGAATCGCCTGCACGCAGACGGCAGGGGAGGCGCCGTGGTCTTGATGCATGCAGACCGGGATATCGGGGTAGGCTTCGATCGCCGCCGTGACGAGGTGCGCAAGGAACGTCTCACCGGCGTATTTGCGCGCACCGGCCGAGGCTTGCAGGATCACGGGGCTGCGGGTTTCTGCGGCCGCTTCCATGATCGCCTGAACCTGTTCGAGGTTGTTCACGTTGAACGCGGGAACGCCGTAGCCGTGTTCGGCGGCGTGGTCGAGCAGTTGTCGCAACGAGATGAGTGCCATCGGGTACCTCCTTAGCTTGAAACGGAGCCCGCACGATGCGAGCGCCCTTGGGTGAAAACCGGTCAGTCCACAGCGCGTTTGGCGAGGATTTCGATCGCGGGCAGCACTTTGCCTTCGAGCATCTCCAAAAAGGCGCCACCGCCGGTCGAGATGTAATCCACTTGGTCAGCAATCCCGAATTTTTCGATCGCAGCGATCGTGTCGCCACCGCCGGCGAGGGTGAAACCGGGGCAGGCAGCGATCGCGCGCGCGAGCCGTTCGGTGCCTTTCGCGAACGCGTCGAACTCGAACACCCCGAGCGGTCCGTTCCAGACGACCGCGCCGGTGCACGCTTCGATGGTTTGCGCAACTCGCTCAGCGAATTGCGGGCCGACATCAAGGATCATCTCGTCGGCAGCGACGGCGTCTGTGGGTTTGACCGTCGCGGGGGCGTCGGCACGGAACTCCGGAGCGACGACGACATCTTCGGGTAGCGGCACATCCGCGCCGCGCGCCGCCATCTTCTCTTGGACGGCTTTCGCTTCGCCGACGAGATCGGGTTCGACAAGGCTCTTCCCGACCGGTTTTCCGGCCGCCATCAGGAAGGTGTTGAGAATGCCGCCACCGACGATCAGGGTATCGACCTTTTCGGCCAGGTTTTGCAGTACGGTGAGTTTGGTCGAAACCTTGGAGCCAGCAACGATCGCGATCAAAGGCCGCGGTGGATTTGCGACCACTTTTTCGATCGCTTCGACCTCTTGCACCAAGAGTGGCCCGGCGCACGCAACGGGTGCGTATTCGAAGACGCCGTAGGTGGTCGCTTCGGCGCGATGCGCGGTGCCAAACGCGTCATGGACGAAGATATCGGCCAGTTTGGCGATTCTCTGCGCAAGTTCCGGGTTGTTTTTCTTTTCGCCGACGTTCACCCGGCAGTTCTCGAGCAGCACTACTTCGCCGGGTGCCGTGGTGAATTGGCCGTCGACCCAATCGGTGACGAGGCGCACGGGGCGGCCAAGGAGTTCCGCCATTCGGGCCGCGACCGGTGCCAGTGAGTCTTTGGCTTGGGGCTCCCCCTCTTTGGGGCGACCCAGGTGGGAAGTGACCAACACCGCTGCGGCGCCGCCTTCGAGCGCCATTCGGATCGCTGGAAGGCTAGCGCGGATGCGGGTGTCGTCCGCGACCGTGCCATTTTCGGCAAGCGGCACGTTGAGGTCGGCGCGGATGAAGACGCGCTTACCCCGTACTGCCCCTTGGGCCACCAATTCCGCAAATTTTTTCGCTTTCATGATCCATTCCTCTCCCTCTTTGCCCCGCGCACTCGCAGTGGGTGCGCAGGGTGCAGCCGCTCAGTGGTTCGTCGCGTGCGGCTCAGTTCTGTGCGACGTGACGGACGAAGCGGAGCATGTTGCAGGTGTAGCCGTATTCGTTGTCGTACCAGGAGACCACCTTGACGAAAGTGGGGTCGAGCATGATGCCCGCTTTCGCGTCGAAGATTGACGGCTGCGGGCAGCCCCGGAAGTCGGTGGCGACCACCGCGTCTTCGGTATAACCGAGCACGCCTTTGAGTTCGCCTTCACTTGCGGCTTTCATTGCCGCACAGATCGCCTCATAGGTGGTCTCTTTTTCGAGTTGAACGGTGAGATCGACCACCGAAACGTCGGAGGTGGGAACCCGGAACGCCATTCCGGTAAGCTTCTTGTTGAGCGACGGAATCACTTTTCCGACCGCTTTCGCTGCACCGGTGGAGGAGGGGATGATGTTTTCGAGAATGCCGCGACCGCCGCGCCAATCTTTTGCCGACGGACCATCCACCGTCTTCTGCGTGGCGGTTGCCGCATGCACGGTGCTCATCAGCCCGCGCACGATGCCGAACTGGTCGTGGAGCACTTTCGCGACCGGTGCCAGGCAGTTGGTGGTGCAGCTCGCGGCCGAGACGATCGTTTGTCCGGCGTAAGAGGTGTGGTTGACGCCATAGACGAACATCGGGGTGTCGTCTTTCGACGGTGCCGATTGCACCACTTTCTTCGCGCCCGCGTCGAGGTGCTTCTGACACGTTTCGCCGGTGAGGAAGAGCCCAGTCGATTCGACGACGACATCGACGCCAACCTCGCCCCACGCCAGTTGTGCGGGGTCTTTGTGCGCAGTGACACGGATGGTTTTGCCAGCGACGACGAGGTTCCCGTTTTGCACTTCAACGGTGACAGGCAACCGGCCATGCACCGAATCGTATTTGAGCATATATGCAAGGTAGTCAGGTTCGAGCAGGTCATTGACCGCTACGACCTCGATGTCTTGAAACTCTGCTTCTTTGACCACGGCGCGCAATACCATGCGGCCGATTCGGCCAAAGCCATTGATACCAATGCGAATCGTCATGACGGACTCCTTCACAATACAAGAATACAAGAATAAAAACGCCCTGGTTGTTTGGTCTCTCAGCGGCCAAGAAGCGCTTGTGCGGTTGCCACCACGCGCTCGACCGTAAAGCCGAAGTGCGCAAAGAGTTCGTTGGCAGGTGCCGATTCACCGAAGCGGTCGATACCGATCACGGCACCGTTCGCTCCCACCCAGCGGTACCAAAGGTCGGGGTGTGCCGCTTCGATCGCCACCTTCGGCAACCCTTCGGGCAGGATACTCGCCCGGTAGTGTTCGGGTTGCGCCGCAAAGCGTTCGACACACGGTATTGAGACCACGCGCGATCCTACCATCATTTCCGCGAGCCGTTCGGCAGCTTGGAGCGCCAGACTGACTTCAGAACCGGTGGCAATGAATACGATTTGGGGGGTACCGTGTTCGGCGACGACGTAGCCGCCGCAAGCGATTTCGCTGGCTTTGCCCGGATCCGTGTGGATCTTGGGCAGGTTCTGCCGAGAGAGGACAAGCGCGGTGGGACCGTCCGCCCGTTCGATCGCTGCGGTCCACGCGACTGCGGTTTCGAGCGCGTCAGCCGGGCGCCACACATCCAGGTTGGGGATGAGCCGAAGGCTCGGGATGTGTTCCACCGGTTGGTGGGTCGGGCCATCTTCGCCCAGACCGATCGAATCGTGCGTGAGCACGTGCACCACCCGCTGCTGCATCAACGCCGCCATGCGGATCGCGTTGCGGGCGTAGTCGGAGAAGACGAGGAAGGTGCCGCCGTAGGGGATGAGTCCTTTGTGCAGTGCGATCCCGTTCATGATCGCAGCCATCGCGAATTCGCGAACGCCGTACGAGAGGTGGCGCCCGAACTGGTCGCGGCGCACCGGCGTTGCCCCTTTGAAGTCAGTGAGGTTCGAGTGGGTGAGGTCTGCCGACCCGCCGAAGAGTTCGGGTACTGCTGGCCCCAGCACATTGAGTGCGTTTTGGCTCGCCTTGCGGGTGGCCGGGTTGCCTTCGTCCGCTGCCGCAGCCGCGAAAAGCCGCGCTTTGATGTCCTTCCAGTCCGCCGGGAGTTCTCCAGCGAGTCGCCGCTTGAGTTCCGACCCTTTTTCCGGGTAGGCGGCGCAGTAGGCGGCCAGTTGTGCTTCCCACTCGGCAACGAGCGTTTCACCTTGTGCCCGTTTGTCCCACGCCGCGTAAATCGCTTCGGGAATCTCGAACGGGGCGTAGGGCCAGCCGAGCGCCTCGCGCATTTTCGCTGCAGCTTCCGTGCCGATCGGTGCGCCGTGGATGTCGCAGGTGCCTTCCTTGACCGGGGAACCTTTGCCGATCGTGGTGCGGCAGATGATCAGCGTCGGTTTTCCGTCTGGGGTTGCCGCTTGCGCTTTGGCTTGCGCGATCGCGGCGGAGACCGCGGCGACGTCATGCCCGTCGATCGGGCCGATCACGTTCCAGTGGTACGCAGCGAAGCGCTGCGCGGTGTCGTCGCTGAACCAATCGCTGACCGCACCGTCGATCGAGATCCCGTTGTCGTCATAGAGGCAAATCAGTTTCGACAACCGAAGCGTTCCGGCAAGCGACGCCGCTTCGTGGCTGATCCCCTCCATCAGGCAGCCGTCCCCCAAAAAGACGTAGGTGAAGTGGTCGATGAGGGGGTGTTCGGGCGTGTTGAACTCCGCCGCAAGCAGCTTTTCGGCCAGTGCCATACCCACCGCGTTGGCAAAGCCTTGTCCAAGCGGGCCGGTCGTGGTTTCGACACCGGGCGTGTGGCCGTATTCGGGGTGACCGGCGGTTTTGCTGCCCAGCTGGCGAAAGCGCTTGAGTTCGTCGAGCGGCAGGTCGAACCCGGTGAGGTGCAGCAGCGCGTAGATCAACATCGACGCGTGGCCGTTCGAGAGGACGAAACGGTCCCGGTTGGGCCAGGTTGGGGCTTGTGGTGCGACGCGCAGGTGGTCCCGCCACAGCGCCACCGCCATTTCGGCCATGCCAAGGGGCGCACCAGGGTGCCCCGAGTTTGCAGCGTTCGTGGCGTCGACGGCCAAGAAGCGCAATGCGTTGGCCATCTGGGTTTGGATCGGTTCGGTCACGAGACACTCTCCCCAAGTCAAAAGGTGAATTTTACGCGATTCCCAATGCGCGCTTGCGCCGTTCCATGAAGCGCCAGACAAATGGCGTGAAGATGAGTTGCATCGCCAGCTCCATCTTGCCACCCGGAACGACGATGGTGTTGGCGCGGCTCATGAACGAGCCGTTGATCATGTTCAAGAGGTACGGGAAGTCGATCCCTTTGGGGTTGGCGAAACGGATGATCACAAGGCTTTCGTCGGCGGTGGGGATGTCACGGGCGATGAAGGGATTGGAGGTGTCGACCACCGGCACGCGCTGGAAATTGACGTGCGTGCGCCCAAACTGCGGCACGATGTAATGGACGTAATCGGGCATGCGGCGCAAAATGGTATCGGTCACTGCTTCGGTGGAGTAGCCGCGCTCTTTACGGTCGCGCCACAGCTTTTGGATCCATTCGAGGTTGATCACCGGAACGACCCCGATCAAAAGGTCCGGGTACTGCGCGATGTTGTGTTCGGGGGTCACCACCGCGCCGTGCAGCCCTTCATAGAAGAGCAGATCGGTGTCTTCGGGAATCTCTTCCCAATCGGTGAAGCAGCCGGGAGCAACGCCGTACTGTTTGGCTTCCTCTTCATTATGAACGTAGTGGCGAATGCGGCCGCGGCCCGTTTCGCTATAGGTTTTGAAGAGGTTTTCCAGCTCACCGAAGAGGTTCGCCTCCGGGCCGAAATGGCTGAAATGGCGGTTGCCCTTGGCCTCTTCTTCGGCCATTTTCTGCCGCATCGCGGCGCGGTCGTACGCGTGGAACGAATCGCCCTCGACGAGTACGGCTTTGACCCCTTCACGGCGGAAGATATTGACGAAGGTGCGCATCACGGTGCTTGTGCCAGCACCGGACGAGCCGGTGATTGCGATGATCGGGTGTTTTGCGGACATCGTTTGCTCCCAATGGTGAAAATGCGGCGGTGTTAGAGGGTTTCGTCGCGAAAGAGGGTTCGTTCGGCAAAGAGCGGCAGATCGACCGGGCTCGCGTCCGGGTCGTTGTGGTACTGTTCGATCCGTTCGACCTCTTCGCGGGAACCGAAGACGAAACCGATGCGCTGATGGAGTTCGGTGGGCTGCACTTCGAGCACCGGACCGTAACCGGTCGAGGCGCGTCCGCCAGCCTGTTCGACGATCATCCCGATCGGGTTGCATTCGTAGAGAAGCCGCAGCCGCCCCGGTTTCTTGGGTTCCTTGTTGTCGCGCGGGTAGAGAAAGACCCCACCCCGGGAGAGGATCCGGTGCGTTTCCGCAACAAGCGACGCGACCCAGCGCATGTTGAAGTCTTTGCCGCGGGGGCCGGTTTTCCCTTTGAGGCACTCATCGACGTAGCGCTTCACCGGTGGTTCCCAGAAGCGGGCGTTGGAGGTGTTGATCGCGAACTCCTTGGTGCTTTCGGGAATCCGAATGTTCGGGTGGGTAAGCATGAATTCGCCGAAATCGGGGTCGAGCGTGAAGCCGACGACCCCCCGCCCGACGGTGAGAACGAGCATCGTCGTCGGGCCGTAGATCGCGTACCCGGCCGCCACCTGTTGTGTGCCGGGTTGCAGGAAGTCGTCGACGGTGATCTCCGTTTTGCCTTCTGGGGCGCGCAGGACCGAGAAGATCGATCCCACCGAGACGTTGACGTCGATGTTGGACGAACCGTCGAGCGGATCGAAGAGGAGGAGATAGCGCCCGCGCGGATATTGTTCCGGAATGAGGTAGGGTTCGTCCATCTCTTCCGAGGCCATCGCGGCGAGGTACCCCCCCCACTCGGTGAGACGCATGAAGCATTCGTTGCTGATCACGTCGAGCGGTTTTTGTTCTTCGCCCTGCACGTTGATGGTGGTGGTCACGGCATGGTTGGACTTGGCGAGCGCCCCGTAGGCCACTTGCCGCGCGATCGCTTTGCAGGCGCGCGCCATGTCGAGAATCAACGCGTTGAAGTCGCCGCTTGCTTGTGGGTAGCGGCGCCGCTCCTCGATCAGGTATTGCGTGAGCGTTGGCGTGTGGGCCCAAGACATGGAACAACTCCTCTCCGCTATTGTCATTGCTGCGAAGATAAAATAAACTTGTGATAAAGTGAAGTTGAATTTTTTTATTTTTTCTTCAGGAGAAATTAATGAAACACGTGACGATGCGTCAGTTGCGCATCTTCGTGACGGTCGCCAAGGAGGGGTCGATCACCAAAGCGGCGGAGCGTCTGTTTTTGACGCCACCCGCGGTATCGATGCAGATCAAGGAGTTGGAGACCCAGTTGGGGATGGTGCTCTTCGAGCGTAACGCGCGGCGTTTCGAATTGACGACGGTGGGGGAGTATTTTCTTCTGTATGCCAAAAAAATTCTTGATCTGGTGACCGAAGCCGAAGAGCTCGCGAAACGGTTGCAAGAAGGTGCGGTGGGCGAGCTGAAGATCGGGATGGTGAGTACCGCGCAATATTTCGTCCCGCAAATGCTCGGGGATTTCCGTCGCGAGCACCCGGGTATCTCGTTGTCGTTGCGGGTGGGCAACCGCGCGCAAGTGGTGGCGATGTTGGAGTCGCGCGAAATCGACATCGCGGTGATGGGGCGTCCCCCAGAAGGGTTTGCGGTGCGCGCCGAAGCGTTCGCGGGTCATCCGAGTGGGTTCGTTGCCCCGCCCGACCATCCGTTGGCGGATGAAACGCGTTCGATCGACCCCAAGGTTATCCGCCGCGAACCGTTGATCGTGCGCGAGGCGGGGTCGGGAACCCGGGCCGCGATGGATCTCTTTTTCGCCGAGCGGCGGGTGACACCGACGGTCGCGATGCAGATGGAGAGCAACGAAGCGATCAAGCAGGCGGTGATCGCCGGCTTGGGGGTCGCGTTTCTCTCCTTGCATACGGTGGGGGGCGAATTGGCGCGGGGTGAACTCAAGGTGATCCCGGTGCGCGGCACACCGGTGGTGCGCTCTTGGTATGTCGTGCACCGCACGAGTCAGTTCGTTGCGCCCACCGTCGAAGCGTTTCGCTATTTTCTGCTCGAGCGGGGGCAGAGCTTTTTGCAGCAGCACTTTCCCCACGTTGCCGCGATTTGCGAAAGGTTGGGGGCGGCCTAGGGCACAAAAAAGCAAGCGGTACGCTACCGCCCCAGACTGTAGAACTCGTCGTTCGGCCGCATCGCGCTCATGTTCGCCAAGCGGTTGCTCATCGCAAAAAAGGCGGCAATCGCACCGATTTCCCAAATGTCGTCTTGGGTGAACCCGTGGGCGATGAGCGGCTCCCAGTCGGCTTCGGTGATGCGCGCGGAGTCGAGCGCCACTTTCATCGCGTAGTCGAGCATCGCCCGCTGCCGTGGGGTGATCTCGGCACGACGGTAGTTGGTGGCGATCTGCTCCGAAAGGCGCGGATTTTTGCTGCGCACGCGCAGGATCGCACCGTGGGCGACCACGCAATAGAGGCAGTCGTTCGCCGCGGAGGTGGCGACGACGATCATCTCTTTTTCCGCTTTGCTGAGGTTCGAGGGGCGCTCCATCAGCGCATCGTGGTAGGCGAAGAAGGCGCGAAATTCTTCGGGACGCGCCGCCAGCGCCAAGAAGACGTTGGGGATGAAGCCCGATTTTTCCGCGACCTTTTCGATCCGTTCGCGGATATCGGCAGGGAGCGCGTCGAGGGTTTCGGGGACGGGGAAGCGGCTGATCGGGTTTTGTTGTTGCGCTGACACGGTTTTTCCTCCTCCTGGTACGATTGGAATCTTGCCCAATGCTACCATCCCCGTATCCCTCAGGCTAGAGGGTAACGATCTTCAACGTGTTGCTGCCGCCGGGTTGTCCCATCGGTTCGCCGAAAGTGACCGCGATCGTTTCCCCTGGTGCAGCCCAGCCGTTCGACACAAGGAGCGTGCGTATCTGTGTGAGGAGCATTGCCGGGTCGGACGCGGGGTTCAGGTCGAAGCGAACTGGCGTGACTTGGCGGAAGAGGGTGAGGTGGCCGAAGGTCACCGGGTCGGGGGTGAGGGCGTAGATGGGGAGAATGCTTGCGATGCGGCTCATCCAGAGTGCGGTCGCGCCCGATTGGGTGAGCGCGACGATCGCTTTCACCCCTAGGTGGTAGCCCGACCAGACGGCGGAGACCGCGATCGCTTCGTCGACGCGGTGAAAACGCCGCCCCAGGAGCTCCTGGTCGAGGTGGGCGTCGTTCGACGCGTCGGCTTCGGCGCAGACGCGCGCCATCGCTTCGACTGCCTCGACCGGGTACTGGCCCGCTGCGGTTTCGGCCGAGAGCATCACCGCGTCGGTGCCGTCGAGCACCGCGTTCGCGACGTCGGAGACCTCGGCCCGGGTCGGGACGGGGCTATGCACCATCGATTCCATCATTTGGGTGGCGGTGATCGACAGGCGGTTCATTTCCCGTGCGCGGCGCAAAATGCGCTTTTGTAACGCCGGCACAGCAGCATCGCCCACCTCGACCGCGAGATCCCCACGCGCGACCATCACGCCGTCGCTCGCCTCCAGAATCGCGTCGAGGTTAGCGATCGCTTCGACCCGTTCGATTTTGGCGATCAAACGGGCGCGGCTCCCGGCAGCGCGCGCCAAGTGCCGCGCTTCGTGCATCTCTTCGGCGTGCTTGACGAAAGAGACCGCGAGGTAATCGACGCCGATTTCGGCAGCGAGCGCGATATCGGCACGGTCTTTCGCAGTGAGCGCTGGCGCCGAAAGCCCGCCACCCAGTTTGTTGATCCCTTTGTGGTTCGAGAGGGTGCCGCCAACAAGCACCTGCGTGATGAGCGCGTCTGCGCACTTTTCGACGATCTGCAAGCGAATTTTGCCGTCGTCGAGGAGCAAGATGTCGCCGACCTCGACGTCGTCGATCAGTTCCGGGTAGTCGAGCCCAACCCGGGTGGCGTCACCCGGGGCGAGGTCGCAGTCGAGCCGAAAGCGTTGCCCTTTGCTCAGAGTAACAGCGTTGGTGGTGAACCGGCCGATGCGGATTTTCGGTCCTTGGAGGTCGCCCAGGATGCCAACGGGGCGTTGGGTCTGCTGTGCGAGCGCACGCACGAGCGACGCCCGGGCGCGGTGCTCGTCCGCGGTTCCGTGCGAAAAGTTGAGGCGAACGACGTCGACGCCGGCAAGGAGCAGCCGTTCGAGCGTGGCGGGATCGCTCGAAGCGGGGCCTAGCGTCGCGACGATTTTGGTGTGGCGCATCTTCCGTTTCCGTAAGTGAGATGAAAGTCGATGGTGATCCGTTCCGATGCAAACGGGCGAAAACGACTGTCGGCGAAACGTTGGTGTTCGGGGTGGGTGCGGAAATGGGCGAGTGCCTCTGGGGTGGCAAACGTCATCGCCCAGAGGTAAGGATAGGGGGCGTTGGGGGTTTCGGCAACCCCGGCAGCGATGCGCCGCACTCCGGGGAGCGCCCCGAGCGTTGCGACCCCCTCTGCCTGCATCGCGGCGACGTCCGATACGTCCGATGACCAGCAGTGAAAGATCACATGTTCGACCGGTGTGACCATGGGCGCGACATCGAGCACGGCATTGGCGTGCCCCGCCGCACCCCAGACGCGGCAGGTGCGTTCCACTTCAGCGGCGATCGCCTCCCGCGCAGCAAGGCGCTGTTCGTCCCAGCGCCGATAGTCGATAGCCGCTGCTGCTGCCGTTTCGACCAGTGCGGTATAGTAATTGATCTTGTTCGCGCCCGCGGCAACGAGCGCACGAAACTGTTCGTCCGAAAGGCCGGTGCCGCCATGGATCACGAGTGGCGTTCTGGGCAACCGGGCGCGGATTGCAGCAAGCCGTTCCAAGTCGAGTTGCGGTTCGCCACGAAAGCGGCCATGCACGGTGCCGATCGAAACGGCGAGCCAGTCGCAACCGGTCTCGGTGACGAACGCTTCGGCCTCGTCCGGTTCCGTATAGCGGATGGCACCCGGGTGGAGTTCGGCGTCCTTCCCCTCTTCCCCAGGAACATAACCGATTTCACCCTCCAACGGGAAGCCGACGGCATGGGCAAGCGCGGCGGCGCGGCGGGTGAGCGCAACGTTTTCTGCCCATTCGAGGTGCGAACCGTCGATCATCAAACTGGTGTATCCGAGTTGCGTCGCGCGAACCAGACGGTCGAGCGTCGTGCCGTGGTCGTAGTGGATCGCAACCGGTACCGGGGCGGCAGCAGCGGCTTCGACGACGGCCGCAAGCAGGGTCGCTTCGTCGAATTGGTCGGTGTGGACCTCGGCGATGCTGATCAGCACGGGTGCTTCAGCACGTTGGGCACCCAGGAGGACGCCTTCGAGCATCGTGGTGTCGAGGATGTCGTACGCGCCGATCGCATACCGGTTCGCGACGGCGTGTTGCAAAAGGGCGCTGGCTGCGACGAGCACGGTGTTGGACTCCTCTTCGGTATGCTTCTCCGTCAGGCTGTGGTTGGTGGGACGGCGCTCGCGGCCCAGCGCGTCAGCAAGGCCCAGGTGACGACCCCTTCGCCGCGCCCCTGGGGGGTGCGGAGCCAACGCGCCGGAAGGTCAGGTTCCCCGAGGTGGTCGACCACCGCAAAGGCGCCGGGATACTCCGGCGCTTTGCCGTATTCGCTTTCGGTGACGAGTACCGGGATTCCCGCGGCGGCAGCGGCTTGTGCGCCGTGTGCGGTGTCTTCGATCGCGATCGCCTCACTGGGCGCAATGTCCAAGCGTGCAAGGGCGACGTGGTAGGCTTGCGGATCGGGTTTTTTCTGCGGCGCTTCGCGCGCGGTGATGATTGCGGCAAAGGGGGGCGCGTCGTCCGGCCACAACGCCGCGAGCAGTGCGGCGACGTTTTCCGGGCTGGTGGTGGTGACGATCGCAACGCGCGCACCGCTTGCGGCGGCTTCCTGCGCCAAGCGAACGACGCCGGGGCGCAACGGCAGCGCGCCCTGCGCGAGCATCTGCGCATAGCGCACGTTCTTGTCGCGGTGGATCGTCGCGATCGCATCGGGGTCGAGCACGATCCCAGCGGCTTCGTGCGGATAGGCGCTTTGAAAGTGGGCGATTCGCTCGCGCCCGCCCGCAACGCGCAGAAGCTCGGCGTAGCGCTGCGGCGTCCACCGCCAGGGAAGCCCTGCTGCGGCGAAGGCTTCGTTGAAGGCGCGGCGGTGGAGCGCTTCGGTTTCAGCGAGGGTACCGTCGACGTCGAAGAGTAGGGCTTTGACCATAAGAAGTCCTTGTCAGCGAGTCAGCGCCGCAAAAAGCCGCGGCAACCGTTCGGGAAGTTTGTCCACCCGGTCGATCACGGTGTAGTGTTTGCCGAAGATCTGCGCGACGTAACGGTCGGCTCCGGGGTCGAGGGTGAGGCAGTAGGTATAGACGCCGTTTCCCCAGAGTTCATCGACGGCACGGCGCGCGTCTCGCCGCAGGTGGTTGGGGTCCCGTTCGTCGATGTCGGCCGGCTCTCCGTCGGTGACGAGCAAAAGGAGCTTGCGCTTTTGCGGTTGCTGCTTGAGCAACGTTCCGGCGTGGCGCAACGCCGCGCCCATCCGCGTGGAAAACGCGCCGTTGATCCCTGCAAGCCGTTTTTTCGCGTTTTCGCCCCACCGTTCGCCGAACCGTTTGATCGGGTAGAGGCGCACGTCTTCCCGCCCGTCGGAATGGAAACCCAGAATCGCAAGCGGATCGCCGATGCGTTCGATCGCTTCGGCCAGAAGCAGCGTCGCGGCGCGGGACGCGTCGAGTACCGAGTGGTGCGCACCGTGCGGCGTCTCGTTCGTCGACGCCGAGAGGTCGAGGAGCAGGCAGACCGCGATGTCGCGTTTAAGCAGCTTATGGCGCAACGTGATCCGTGGGTCGAAGGGTAGCCCCGCGCGGGCGTGGACCATTGCGTCGATCGCCGGGGTGAGGTCGAGTTCGTCGCCATCTTCGAGTTTGCGCTCGCGCTGTACCCCTTGCGGGCGCAGCCGTTCGACGATTTTCCGTAGCCGCTTCACTACCGGCAGGTGTTCACGGTAGAGGGCGTCGAGCGGTTCGAGTTCGCCCAACGGCGCAGGGTATTCGAAGCAACTGACCCAGTCCGGTCGATAGCATTGGGCGCGCTCGTCCCATTCGTCGTAGAAGAAGGGGCCAGCGATGCGCGGGCTGCCGTATTTTTCCTGAAAGGTGATGCCGTCGTCGTCGTAGATTGGGGTGGCGGGAACCCAGATTTCGTCGGGGGTGTCGCTCTGGGTTTCGGTGTCGACCTCGTTGATGAATTCCATCAGCGGAACGATGCGCCGCAGCGGCTGGCGCCGCATCGCGTGGAGTTTCCGGGTCAGCGACTCAGCGTCGAAGTGCCAGACGATCCGGTTGTCGTCGCGGTAACCCAGCGGGAGCGCTTCGACGTCGCGCGCCATCGGGGTGCCGGCGTCGGTGGCTTCGAGCGCGGCGCGCAGGGGTTCGAGCAGCATCCGCACGTGCTTTCGGCTCGCTTCTGCAGGGCAGGCGATCGCATCGACGATGCGCTCGGCACACGCGGCAAGCGGTTCCGGTAGCGGCGCGTCGACGGGGTCGGTACGCCAGCCCCAGCGGTGGTAACAGTGGTCGATGAGGGTAAGGAGCCACTGCGCCGCAGGATGGCGGTTTGGGGGTGGGGCGCTGTGGCGGGCGAGTTCGGCCCACGCGTGGCCAAGGCCAGGGAAGGCCTGGGCGGCGGCATATTCGACGCGCAGATCTTCGAGGAACCCGTAGAGCGCACGCTCGAGCGAACCCAAGCCGCGCGGGTCGTGCGCACCACCTCCATAGACGAGGTGCGCCGCCATGTGGGCGGCGATCGCGCGATAGACGGCGGCCCCATCCAGCGCGCCGACGCGATCGACGGCGTCTGGAAGGTGCAGGACGAAGTCGTCGATATAGGGGCGAAATTCGTTGCGGTCGGCTTGGTTCGGTTTGAGCCAGAAGTCGCGCCCCCAGAGCGCCCGCAGGTAGGCGTTGAGTTTGCGATGGATATCGACGAAGAGGGTGCCGCGTCGCTCCTCCTGCAGCTTCGCTTTCGCTTCGGCGCTTTCGAGCGAGAAATAGGCGGTGAGTGCTGCGGTATCCTGACGGTGGAGTTCGGCGCCGAAGAGCGCCCAGCGGCGCAAACCCCCAAGCGTCAAGGTATCCAGAAGCGGTTCGAGATGGGCAAAGAGCGGGCGCAACGCGCGTGGGGCAAGGCTCGCCAATTGGTGGACGAAGGTGAGGTAGTTGGTGAACAGGTCGGCGTCGCCAAGCCGCCGTGCAACCAACGGGAGGGTAGCCAGAAAGCGCTCGATCACTTCGCCTGAGGTCATCGAAGCTAATTTCGCCGCTTCACGCCGAGCTGCTTCCGCCGCGTCTTCGCCAACTTCCCGCGCGATCGCAGGTGCGGCTTCCAGGTAGGCGAGCGCAAGTTTTTCGCCCCGCCCGAGGTTGAGGAGTGCTTCCACCCCGCGGCGGTAGTATTCGCAACCCGCCGGAGAGAAGTGCTTGGGCGCTTCCAGCGCAAAGCGCACGACCAGTTCGCGGTGGGGTTCGGCAAAGCGCGCGACGAGCGCTTCCCATTCGGTGGGCGGTTGCATCGCTTCGCTCCTTGGGTTTCCGTTCAGGCAAAGAGCGTTTGCGCGGCGGCGCGCAGCGCGTCACGCAGGTCGGGGTCGTCGGTGATCGGGCAGATGAGCGCCATTTC
This sequence comes from Hydrogenophilus thermoluteolus, assembly GCF_003574215.1. NCBI lineage: Bacteria > Pseudomonadati > Pseudomonadota > Hydrogenophilia > Hydrogenophilales > Hydrogenophilaceae > Hydrogenophilus > Hydrogenophilus thermoluteolus. The sequence goes on from NZ_AP018558.1 coordinate 890,677, forward strand.
GCACGCGATGAGGGGCGCGATCCCTTTGGTGATCAGCGACCCGGCATAGACGAGGAGCCGTGTGGAGATCCCTTCGTCGAGCCCATGCCCTTTGAGGTGGCGCGACCGGATCGCCACTTCGACGAGCTTTTTCGCAGTGGCCGCATCGACGCCCGATTCGTGCGCGACGATCTCGCTCTCCACTTCCGGCGCGGGATAGTCGAAGTCCATCGCCGCGAAGCGCTGTTTGGTCGAGGTTTTGAGGTCCTTCATCGCCGATTGGTACCCGGGGTTATAAGAGATCACGATCTGAAAGTCCGGGTGGGCTTCGACCACTTCCCCTTTTTTGTCGAGCGGCAGGATGCGGCGATGGTCGGTGAGCGGGTGGATCACCACGGTGGTGTCTTGCCGCGCTTCGACCACTTCGTCGAGGTAGCAGATCGCTCCGATGCGCGCCGCGGTGGTGAGTGGTCCGTCTTGCCAGCGGGTGCCCTCTTTGTCGAGGAGAAAACGGCCGACGAGGTCGGCAGCGGTCATGTCTTCGTTGCACGCGACCGTGATGAGGGGTTTGCCGAGCTTCCACGCCATGTATTCGACGAAGCGTGATTTGCCACAGCCAGTGGGGCCTTTCAGCATCATCGGGATGCGGTTCGCGTACGCGGCTTCGAATCGTTCGATTTCGTCACCGACCGCATGGTAATAGGGTTCAGAACGGACGAGGTACTGGTTGCGAAGGTCCATAGCAGGCCTCCTCTCAGCAATGCAGCAAGTAACGCCCCGGGGCACGCGAGCGACCCGGGGCAGCTTTCGATTACTGCGCCGGACGGTAGACGAGCATCGCGGTGCCCTGCGTCTGGCGAATGTTGTCGTAGCCGATCAATTTGATCAGATGGTTCGGGTTGGAGCGTTTGCACGCTTCGATTTCGGCGATGATCTTGTCGACGTCGGTTTCACCGAACATCGGCAATTTCCACATGTACCAGTAGTGGAGTATCGCGTTTTCCGGCTCGCAATGTTCGATTGCCGGGTTCCACCCTTTACTGACGATGTATTCGATCTGCTTGCGGATCTCCTCAGCGCTCATCTGCGGCAGGTAGGAGAAGGTCTCGAAGCGTTTGCTCTTCGGGTCGTTCAAGCGGCTGGGGTAGTCTTGCACGTCCCGGATCATATCTTGTGTTTCGCTCATCGTTGGCTCCTTTAGCGGTGTTGCACGTCGAGTTTATCGACGGTGTCGAAATCGAATTTGACCTCTTTCCAGGTCTCCATCGCAACCTTGAGCTCCGGACACGATTTCGCGGCTTCGGTGAGGATCTCGCGCCCCATCTTCTCGATCGGCAAGCCTTCGTTGCGGGCTTTGACGCACGCTTCGAGCGCGACGCGGTTCGCGCACGCACCGGCGGCGTTGCCCCACGGGTGGCCGATCGTGCCACCACCGAATTGCAGCACCGAGTCGTCACCGAAGATCGAAACGAGCGCGGGCATGTGCCAGACGTGGATCCCGCCGGAAGCGACCGGGAACATCCCCGGCATCTGCCCCCAGTCTTGGTCGAAGAAGATGCCGCGGCTTCGGTCGGCCTTGACGTAGCGGTCGCGCATCAGGTCGATCCAGCCGAGGGTCGCGGCGCGGTCACCTTCGAGCTTGCCGACTACGGTACCGGAGTGGAGGTGATCGCCGCCGATGAGCCGCATGATTTTTGCGAGCACGCGGAAGTTGATCCCGTGTTTCGGGTTGCGGTCGATCACCGCGTGCATCGCACGGTGGACGTGGAGCAACATCCCGTTGTCGCGGCACCATTTCGACAAGCTTTGCGTCGCGGCCCAGCCGACGGTGAGGTAGTCGATCATGATGATCGGGGTGCCGATCTCTTTCGCGAATTCGGCGCGCTTGTAGATCTCTTCCATCGTCGGGCCGGTCACGTTCATGTAGTGGCCCTTGCGCTCGCCGGTTTCCGCTTGCGCCTTCTCGATCGCTTCCTGGCAGAAGAGGAAGCGGTCGCGCCAACGCATGAAGGGTTGCGAGTTGACGTTTTCGTCGTCTTTGGTGAAGTCGAGTCCACCGCGCAGACACTCATAGACCGCACGGCCGTAGTTCTTCGCCGAAAGGCCGAGTTTCGGTTTGATGGTGCAGCCCAAAAGCGGACGGCCGTATTTGTTGAGTTTGTCACGCTCCACATAGATGCCATGGGGTGGCCCAGGGCAGGTGGTGACGAACCAGAGGGGGATCCGAACGTCTTCAAGGCGCAGGCTGCGCACCGCTTTGAAGCCGAAGACGTTGCCGACGAGCGACGTGAAGACGTTCACCACCGATCCCTCTTCGAAGAGTCCCATCGGGTAGGCGATGAACGCGTAGAAGGCTTCGTCGTCGCCAGGAACGTCTTCGATCGCGTAGGCGCGCCCTTTGTAGTAGTAAAGGTCGGTCAACAGGTCGGTCCAGACGGTGGTCCAGGTGGCGGTGGAGGATTCCGCAGCGACCGCAGCCGCAGCCTCTTCGCGCGGAACGCCCGGTTGCGGCACGATCTTGAACACGGCAAGGAAATCGGAATCTTTGGGAACGTAGGTCGGTTCCCAATAGGTTTCGCGGTACTCTTTTACCCCCGCTTCGTAACGTTTGGGTTGGCTCATCGGTAACCTCCTGACTGGTGGATCGTTCATGCGCCGTGGGGCGCTGAGAAGAACTATACGGCAGAATGTTTTTTTTGTAAATTTTATTGTTTTGTCTATTTTTTTAATTTTTACTGAATAATGGCCCATTCGATGTGGTGCGCGGAGCGGGTGGCTGCTTCCTAAAAGTGGTGTCGTCTGCGGGACGATCGCCACGCCGTTATAATTGCAGCCACATTATGGGAGTGTTGGCTATGAGCGAACGGTGGCGCCCCGGTTTGACGGTGGCGGCGGTGATCGAACGCGAAGGGCAGTTTCTGCTGGTTGAGGAAGAGACGCCAGAAGGGGTGCGCTTCAACCAACCCGCTGGCCATGTCGAACCGGGTGAGACGTTGGTCGCGGCGGTGGTCCGTGAGACATTGGAAGAGACGCGATTTCATTTCACCCCGAAAGCGGTGGTGGGGGTCTACTTGTGGCAAAAGCCCGGGTCCGAGACCGCGTATCTGCGTTTCGCGTTCAGTGGTCAGTTGGGGACTGAGGAGCCGAACCGCGCGCTCGACTCCGGGATCATTCGCCCGGTGTGGTTGTCGCGCGACGAGGTCGCAGCGCTCGCGCAAGCCGGGCGAACCCGCAGTCCGTTGGTTTTGGCAGTGATCGACGATTGGCTTGCGGGGCGTCGCTACAGCCTCGATGTGGTTCGGTTGTGGCGGGACGGAGTTGGGTTGGTCGTGTGACGGTGTGCGGATCGCCGCAGCCTGTTGGATGCGCCTGTTCGTTGCGAATTGCTGGATAACGGAGTATCGAGGAACACGATGACGCAAGAACACGGGGCCACGGTGGTGGCCGAGTTGGGATTGACCGAAGCGTGGCAGACGATTCCCGAGGGGGAGGGTCGCCATGTGGTCGTGGGGCTTTCCGGTGGCGTCGATTCGGCGGTCACCGCCTGGTTGCTCAAAACGCGCGGTTGGCGTGTCACCGGCGTCTTCATGAAAAATTGGGAGGACGACGATACCGAAACCCATTGCACGAGCCGTGCCGACTGGATCGACGTGGTGAGCGTCGCTGATCGGTTGGCGATCGAGGTCGAGCACGTCAATTTTGCGGCGCAATACCGCGAACGGGTCTTTCAGGAATTCCTCGACGAGTATGCGGCAGGGCGTACGCCGAATCCCGACATCCTCTGCAATTCGGAGATCAAATTCGCCGCGTTTTTGGATTACGCATTGGGGTTGGGTGCCGAGGCGATCGCGACCGGCCACTACGCGGCGGTTCGTCCGTGGCGCAATGAGGATGGTTCGGTGACCTATCAGCTCCTGAAAGGAACCGATAGCACCAAGGATCAGAGTTACTTCCTGTACCGCCTCAATCAGGCGCAACTCAGCAAAGCGCTCTTTCCCTTAGGGGCGTTCTACAAACGGGACGTGCGTAGGCTGGCGAAAGCGATCGGTTTGCCGGTCGCGGAGAAAAAGGACTCGACCGGGATCTGCTTCATCGGGGAGCGGTCGATGCGGACCTTCTTGAGCCGCTATTTGGCAGCGCAACCCGGGGAGATTCGTGACCTGGAAACGGGCCAGGTCCTGGGGCAGCACGCAGGGTTGATCTACTACACGCTGGGGCAGCGTCAAGGGTTGGGCATTGGGGGCGTCAAGGGGCGCGACACGGACGGGAACCACCAACCATGGTTCGTCGCGAAGAAAGATTTGGCGAACAATGTGCTCTATGTGGTCCGCGGTCACGACCATCCGGCGCTTTTCGCCGATCGCTTGCGTGCGGTTCGTTGCCATTGGATCAGTGGTCGTTTACCGCATACCCATTGGGTCTACAGCGCGAAACCGCGTTACCGAACGCCCGATGCGCCGTGCGAGATCGAAGCCGTTTCGGAGGCCGGCGAGATGACGCTGGCGTTTGCCACACCGCAGTGGGCATTGACGCCCGGGCAGAGCGTCGTCGTCTATGAGTCGCGGGTCTGTTTAGGCGGTGGCGTGATCGACAGTGCCAGGTCCGCCGAGGGGTGAGCCCACCGAAGCAGTTACTGCCGAAGCCGGTTGCGGGACGGCTGCGAGGGAGAACGGGGCGGTTGCGCGGTCGCCAACGATCAGATGGTGGGTGGTGATCTGCAGCTGCCCGGACGCGAAGTGTTCGCACCGCTCCAAGAATTGTTCGGTGCTCTTCGGCATCGGGGTGCGCGCGCGGGTGATGTGCGAGATGAGCGCCTGACCGTCGCGAACGAGCCGCTCCCCGTCGGCGATCAAGAGCAGTTCGTCACGAGACGGGGGATGGTTGAGTCGCGGTTTGTAGTGGAGCACGTTTTCACTGGCTACGACGAATTCGGACCAGACTTCGAAAATCTCGGGGTCGGTTCGTAGCGTCTCGACTTTGACTTTGGCAGCGGTGGCCAACCGGTGCAGATGCGCAGTCAACCCCTGGAAAAAGGGGTGGGTGCCGATGGTTCGTACCATGGTGTCGACGATGCGGTCGATATCGCGCATCGTCCAGGCGATTTTGAGGTAGCGCGTTTCATAGAAATCGGCAATCGGCACCGAAAAGGCGCGAAACGGTTCGCCCCACAGTTCGTCGATCCCCTCTTCGCCGCTGCGGTGTAACACAAGGCGGCCGAGCGCAAGCGCTTCTCTGAGGCAATTGCCGCATTCGCGCATCAGTTCGTTCGACGAGCTGATCTGGACGCCCTGTTCCTGGAGTTCGACCAGATGGGTGAAGATGTCGGTGGCGCGGTTGAAGAGCGCACCTGCGAGCATCGCGCCTTTGACCCGCTTCTTTTGCGGGTCGGTTTCGCTTTCGAATGCGGCACGCGCCTCCTCCAGCCGTTTGCCCGGGACGTTGAGGCCATGTTCGACGTGGTTGAAGAGTCGCCGGGTCAGGTCGCGAATCAGCGTCTTTCGTGCCCACAGTTCATCTTTCGGGATCGGGTAGGTCTTGACCCAATACCCGTCGTAATAGACCCGTTCGACGCCGTCGATGACGCGGCGAGTACCGTTTTCTACCAGGGACATGGCGGTTTCGGTCCATTCGCTGTGATGGAACGAGTGTACTCCGGTTGATGCTGCGCTGCAATATGTCCCTGCCCCCTCATTCTGCAAGGTCCGGATGGATCACCGCGCGCAATTGGACTGGCCGCGGGTGGAAGGGGCGGACGCGGAACCACCAAAGGCTGGCCCGAGGGAAAGCCCAGGGTAGGGGCGATTCGGTCAAGAGATACGCTGCAGTCTGCCCGATCCCGGGTTGGTGACCGACCAAGAGCAGTGACCGTTGCGGTGCTGGCCATCCCAGTACGTCGAGGACACGGCTCACTGGCGAACCCGGCGCGATCGCGGGTTCGGTGGTGAAATGCGCAGCGAAGTGTTGCAGGGTTTCTTGCGCGCGCCGCGCGGGGGAGGCAAGCAGCGCCAGATTTTTCGGCGCATGGCGTTGCAACCAGTGCGCGACGCGCTTCGCCTGTGTGTGTCCTTCCGGTGTCAGGGGGCGAGCCAAGTCGTCGTCGAATCCCGCTTCGGCTTCGGCGTGGCGCCAAAGCAACAGGTCGATCACGGTGGTCATTTCGTCGTTTCCTCCCAAGATTCGTGAAACCAGGTGCGCAAATCGTTTCTGAGCGTTTCGCATGGCAATACCGAGCGCGCATGGTGCCACGCGAGCACCGCGGCAGCGCCAACCGCCAGCCGGTCGCTGCGGCGCAGATAGGGGGCGAGCTGGTGCTGCGCGCCCTCCCAGTCTTGGGCGGCGCCAAGGAGATCGAGCGCATGTTTGACGCGCGCCATTTCCCGCCGGTAGGCCCGTTTGGGAAGGAGCGCGCGGCTCCATTCCAGCAGGTAGCGCCACGATTTGAGCGCGATGCGAACCCGATGGCGGCGCTCGGAAGTGGGATCGGCTTCCCACTGGTCGATACGGTGACGGACGCGGCGGCGGGTTCGGTGCCAGAGGGTGCGTACGAACGGTTCCAGGGGGTCGGAAGAGAAGCTCGATGGTTTTGCGGCAAGAAGGCGCAGGCTCGTGTCAAGCCAGAGCTGTCCGAGTGCGCGGTAGGGAAGCGCAGCGGCACGGTGGCAGGGTGGATGGAGGACTTCGGCCAGGCACGCGATCTCCTGCTGTGCCACCGGGCACGCAGTGTGTGCCGGGCGGATGATCGCATCGACGAGCACGTCACGATCACGCCGTGTGCCCAATGGGCGCGCCACGGATGCGATGTACGCGCGCAGCGCATCGGCAAGTGGCGCGCCAAGCCACGGTGCGAAATGGGCGAGCAGCGTGCGGCTGCGCCGCAGCGCAATGCGCAGTTGATGCAGCGCTTCTGGGTCGTGGTGTTGGGCGTACAAGGTCATGTTGGCGCCACCATGGGCGACGCAGGACCACCACGCGGTGAAAAAAGCGTCCGCGATCGACATCTCGGCAGACCACCGGGGCGGTTTGGTTTTGAATGCGGTTGCGGCGTCGCCTGTAAGGAGCGCAAAGCCCCGGGCCGCTTTGGAACGAGGTTCCGGCCAGAGCGCCACCGTTTCGGCAAGGGTTCGCGCGAATTCCAAAAGGGAGGGGAATGGTGCAGTGGGGCTTTCGATTTCGAGCTCGCACAGTGGCACCGTTTGAGTGCCGGTGGTGATCACGCCGCGGTCGAATGCCACTTCCGCTTCGCCGCCTACCAATGCGATCGGCCAGGTGGTGCGGCGAAAGCGGGTCGACAGGATGGGGCGGAGCTGAAGAGCGGTGTGATGCAGAAGGTCACGAATGGCCCGTGGGGCGACCCGTTCGAAGAGCGGTTCCAGCCAGGGCGGGAAAGCGGAAAGCTCCGCAGGTTCCGCAAGTGCCGCTTCGGCGAGCGGAGCGGGTATCGCGCATTCCCACTCCCCCCGTTCGGTAAAGCCGCTTTGGTCCGCGCTTTCGGTTTTCACCGTCGCAGAATAGTGGTCCTCGATGCGACGCAGCCGCACCGCGACGCCAGCACGAGCGAGTTGGTGGTCACCGGTGTCGAAGTAGTGGGTTTCGATCTGCCGGGTGGTGGCGGGTGCCGCGGCAAGCAGCGGATGGTTTTTGAGTTTGCCCGCGTCGCGCGGCAAAAGGGAGAGCTTCAATTCACGTTCGGTCGCCATCGATGGCTTTCTCCCAGTGCACCGCTTCAGGGTTACGGTAGGTCCGTTTCGCTGCGCCCAATTTGGACGCAGGCACGGTATGTGCGAAGAGATGGTGCCAAAGTGCTCGGACTGGTTCGGTTCGGTCGGTGATGTTTTCGGCAGGGACGACCGCCGGTTTTTCGTCGAGGCGCAAGCGGTGTTGTTCTCGCCGCAAATGGCGGTAGGTTTCGGCAACCGCTTCGGCGAGGGCCGTGGGGATCAAATGGTGTTTGGCTGCACGCAAAAGCAGCGCGATGTTCCCAGCGTTTTCGGCAAGTTCCGGATCGTGGGGCGCATGGGCAAGTACCAGGTATTGCACCAGGAATTCGACATCGATGAGGCCGCCAAAGTCGTGCTTGAGGTTGAATTGACCCGCTTTGGCCGGGTGTTCGGCGCGTATCTTTTCCCGCATCGCAACGATTTCGCCCGCCAAGCGGGTTGTGTCCCGTTCGATCGCCAAGATGAAACGGCGCAGCGCTTCGAAGTGCTTTCCCAGTGCCGGGTCGCCAGCGGCAAAGCGGGCGCGGGTGAGTGCCTGATGCTCCCAGGTCCATGCCGATTCGATGAGGTAATCGACCATGCGAGCGAACGGGGTTGCTGGCAATCCGGATTCGCCGTCGGGGCGGAGCCGCAGGTCGATCTCGAACAGCTCCCCTGCTGCGGTGCGGGTGCTCCACCAGGTGGCGAGCCGCTGCGCGAACCGGCAGTAGCTGTCGAGCGCGTCGGGGTGGTCGTCGTCGAAGAGATAGACCAGATCGAGGTCGCTGGCGTAGCCGAGCTCTTTGCCGCCCAATTTTCCATAGGCGATCACCGCGAAGTGTGGGGTTTCGGTATGGCGACGGCGAAGCGTTTTCCAAACGAAAGGCAGACTTGCGTCGAGCACCGCATCGGCAAGTGCCGAGAGGTGGTCACTGAGCCGTTCGACGGTCAGTCGCCCTGCCAGGTCTTTGAGGAGCAAGCGAAAAAGTTGCGCGTGGTGCGCTTCGCGCAACCAGTTCATCTGCGCTTCGGTATCGTCTGCGCGCAACACGAGTTGCTCCGTGAGGGCGCGTTGAAATTCGGCCCAATTGGGTACCTCGTCCAACGCACGGGCGTCCAACGCTTCGTCGATCAAGATCGGATGGCGGGCCAAATAGGTGGCGGCCCAGCGGCTGCTCGCAACGATCTTGGCGATCTGCTCGAGCGCTTGCGGGTATTCGTCGAGGAGCGCAAAATAGCTGGTGCGTCCGCCAATGGCTTCGAACAGGTCGATGAGGCGCGCGAGGACCGTATCGGGTGCTGGAAACTGCGCGGCCGCGGTGAGTGCGTGCGCCACGATTTGATCGCGGCGGCGGCGCGAAGCGGGTGAGATCGCCTGCAGTCGCGGATGGTTTTTGAGCGCTTCCAAGCGAAGTGCGAGGGGGCGGGGGTCGGCATAACCCAGCGCTTCCAGAGCCTGAGCGTATTCCGCCTGGTCACCCGCGGCGAACCAAGCGCCGTCGTATGCCTGCTCCGTCTCTTCTTTGCCAAAGAGTGCATCGAACGCTTGGCTGACGAATTCCCGATGTTGATCGAGCGCAGCACGAAACGCATCCCAATCCGCAAACCCCATCGCTTCGGCAAGCAGGGTTTGACGTTCGGTTTCTTTGGGGAGTTCGTGCGTCTGCGCGTCGTGCCAATATTGCAAACGGTGTTCCACACGGCGCAGAAAGCAATATGCGGCATCCAAACCGGCTTGGGTTTCGGGAGTGATCAGCCCGCGTTCGGCAAGCAGGCGCAACACGGTACGCGTCGGCCGAACCTGAAGCGCCGGATCGCGGCCGCCTCGGATGAGCTGATGCACCTGGGCGATGAATTCGATTTCGCGAATGCCCCCGCGCCCCAGTTTGATGTGGTCTTGGCGGTCTTTGCGCGCCACTTCACGGCGGATTTGAGCGTGGAGGTCGCGCACCGCTTCGATCGCGCCGAAGTCGAGATATTTTCGGTAGACGAACGGCCGCGTGAGATTTTCCAACTCCTGCCAACGCTCACCGGTGATCGCTCGGGCTTTGATCCACGCGTACCGCTCCCAGGTACGGCCTTGGGTCATCAGGTAGTCTTCGAGCATCTCGAACGAAACGACGAGTGGGCCGGAGTCCCCATGAGGGCGCAGGCGCATATCGACGCGAAACACCCACCCGTCTCCTGTGGGCTCAGCAAGGGTTTGGATGAGGCGCCGCCCCAATTTGGTGAAAAATTCGGCGTTGCTGATGATCCTGGGGCCAGCCGTTTCCCCCTCTTCGGGATAGACGAACACCAGATCGATGTCGGAAGAGACGTTGAGTTCGCCGCCCCCCAACTTCCCCATCCCTACGATCAGGAGCTCTTGTTCCCACCCCCCTTCCGATTGCGGGCGGCCGGTGCGCTCGGCGAGCGCGGCGTAGTGGTGCTCGTACGCGTGGCGAATGGCACATTCGGCGAAGTGGGTCATTGCGCCGGTGATCTCTTCGAGCGGCGCAGCCAACGCCAGATCGCGTATGGCACAGTGGGAAAAAACCGCGGCGCGCATCTGTCTGAGGCGCGCATCGAGAGGGATTTCGGAAGCATTCGGCGCAAAAGGAGGGTTTTGCAGAAAATCCTCTAGGATTGCGGTCGTCAGCGGATGCATGACGGTTTTTTCAAGCCACTCTTCAAGCCAAGACCGGGCCGAAAGGAGGTGCGCCAGGTGCGGGGAATAGCGGACGGCTGTCGACAGCCAGCTGGAAAAAGCAACGGTCACGGTCGTTACGTCTCATCCCAAGGGAGTGCGCCCATTATAATGGGTAGCAGCGCTACAAGGATGACAGCAAGGAGGATCGACGCATGACGGAAGTGCGCACGTGGCACGGTGCGTGGCGCCCATTCGCGCTTGCTTTTGCAACGGTCGGCGTGGTGGCGCTGCTTGCGCTTGCCGGTGTGCGCTGGGTGGTGTGGCCCAATCTCGACTGGTTTCGTCCCGCAATCGAAGCGTGGTTGCGCGCAACGGTGGGGGTGCCCATCGCGCTCGAGGGGGTGCAAGGAGAGTGGCACGCGTGGGCGTCGCCTCAGTGGCGCATTGCGCGCTGGCAGATGCGGGACGACGCAGGTGACAAACCGTTTCTCTGGGGAAGCGCTGAAGGGCGTTGGTCTTGGCAGGAGGGATGGCGGATCGCATTTACCGCGCAAGGGGTCGGACTAGAAAAACTTTCCGGAACGCTCCACCTCTTCGATCGGCAATGGCGGGTGCAATGGCATGCGGTTGGGGTCACGGGGCGCGCGTGGCAGCCGTTCTTGGCGACCTGGACGAAAAGCCGAGCGGGGGAAACCGGCCACGCACCAGAGGCGTTCGTCCTACCCAATTTCGTGGAATTGGCAGGGACGGTGCGGGGTGCTGAGCGCACGATCACGCAGGTGGCGCTGCAATTTTCCGAATTGTCACTGCCCGCTACGCCGGAATTCCCTGGTGTGAGCGGGATCTCCGGTGCGTTGCGCGGTAGTCGCGCAGAAGGCGTTTTTTCCGTTCGTGCGGCGAAAAGCGTGTGGCGGTGGCCCGAAGGGTGGTTTGCCGAAACCGAGCAAACGTTTACCGACGTGGTTTGGCAGGGGCGCTGGCACTATGATTCCGCTACCGGGTATACCGTGCAAACCGAACATTTCCATGCGGTTACCCCGGAAGGTCGTGTCACCGCAAGTGGCGTGCTCGATGCACTCGAGCGCCCTGCCGCGCGGCGGGTTGCGATGCACGCGGTGATCGAAGCGGTCGACCTGGCACGGTTTACCCGCTATTTTCCTCCCGCTGCGGTGGGGCAGACCACCGTCGATTGGTTGGGTCGCGCTTTTGTCCAAGGGAAGATCCCTGCAGCTCATTTGGCGATCGAAGGGCCGTTGGCCGCGTTCCCCTTTCGTCATGGCAGGGGGGTGTTTCTGGTCGAAATTCCGGTGCAAGGGGTTACTTTGCAGTTCGATTCCCGTTGGCCTGCAGTGACGATCGAACGTGCCATGGTGCGTTTCCGCAACGAAGCGCTTCATATCGAAGTCCATGACGCGCGCGCGGAGAAACTGCGCTTTGCACCCGTTGTCGCGACGATCCCGGACCTGGGGGCAGATGCGCCGGTGCTCATGGTGCAGGGAACGGTCGAAGGGCGCTGGTCAAACGTGTTGCGTTACCTCGTGCAATCGCCGCTTGCCAATGACCTCCCTCTCGCGCAGCTCCTATCATGGCAAGCGCAAGGGGATGCGCACCTCGACCTTGCGCTCACGATCCCGCTTTCCGAAGGTGCCGTGGGCGTTGCGGGAACCTTGGTGTTGGATCGCTTTTCCGTACCGGCTGCGGTCGCTGCTTGGCCATTGACCCAGGGCAAGGCGACGATCCGTTTCGACGCAAACGGCGTTCGCTCCGCGGAAGGTACTGGCGTGTGGGGTGAGATCCCGATTCAGATCACTTGGCCGGACGGTGCCCGTTCCGAAGTGGCAGTCACGGCAATGCTGAGTGGCAAAACGTTGGCCCAGCAGCTGGGCTTGCCATCGGCTGCATTGCAAGGCACGACGCCGGTGCGCGCACACGTGACCTGGACACCGGAGGGAGTGATTCGCTGGCGTGTAACGAGTAGGGCCGATGGGTTGGCGCTGGCGTTTCCTGCGCCGTTTGCAAAGACAGAAAGCGAACAGTGGCCGCTGCAGGCGGACGGGGTGTTGACGAAAACCGGGTGGCAGGCATCGGTGGCACTGGGCGATCGGTTGCGTTGGCAACGAACGCAAACGGGCGCGTGGGCTTTGGCGATTGGCCAAGTAGCGCTTCCGCCGGCAACACCCAACGGTGCGATCGCGGTTGCGCTGGAACGACTCGATCTCGACGCGTGGGATGCGTTGTTGGACGAAATGGGGCAAGCGCAGCAGGCAGTTTGGCCGTCGCTCACACTTTCTGTCGACCAATTGACCGCGATGCAGCGCGAGTGGCATCAAGTCCGGTTCACGGGGCGTGCGCACGCCACGCAGTGGAATTTCCAAGTTCGTGCAGCGGAGGTAATCGGCAGTGGTACGGTGACGCAGCGTGGGGATCGGATCGACCGTTTCGAAGCCGAATTCGACCGCTTGTGGGTTGCGCCGCAGCAGAAGAGATCCCAGAACGATTCGCGCGCTTCCTCGGGAAACGCAACGCACGATTCCAACCGGATCGCGGCTCTAGATCCCAGTCGCTGGCCTACGGCGCGCGTCACGGTTGCCGATTTGCGCGTTGCCGATGCTCCGTTGGGGCGGTTCGCGCTGGTTGCGGCGCAAGATGGCGCTACCTGGCGGGTTCAGGACGCGCTTTTGGTGCAACCCGGTCGCTATCGGCTTCGCGGGCGTGGTTCCTGGCGGCCGCATGCATCGGGTGGTCAGACACGTACGCGCAGCACTTGGCATATCGAAGCCCAGATCGGCGATTTTGGCGCCACGTTGGCAACCCTGTGGCAATTGCCTGGGATTGAGAAGGGACAGGGCACCATCGACGCGACGCTTTCTTGGCCAGGGAGCCCGCTCGACTTTACCTGGCGCACATTGGAAGGTACCGGGTCGATTGCTCTTGAAAAAGGCGTATTTTCCGAAATCGAGCCCGGTGCCGGAAAGTTGCTCACCGTTTTCAGTTTGCCGATGCTCTTTCGTCGCTTGCAGCTCGATTTCCGCGATCTCACCCAAAAAGGGTTGGCGTACGACCGCTTGATGGGCAGTTTCGCCGTCGCGAACGGTTATCTGACCACATCGGATCTCACGATCGATGCGCCGGTGGCATTGACCCAGCTTGCCGGCAGCATCGATCTCGATGCCGAGACGCAAGAATTGGAGATCCGTGTGGTGCCGCGCCTGGGCAACACTGCTGCGACGGCGATCGCGTTTGTCAATCCCGTAGCGGGGTTGCTCACGTTCCTGGGGCAACAGATTCTAGGCGACCCGTTGGGTCAGATCCTTGTGCAACGCTATCGGGTCAGCGGCTCATGGCGTGCACCGCAAGTGACCGCTTTGCGGGACAATCCACCCAACGAGCGATGAGGAGTCACGCGATGTCATCCGATTTGGCAACCTTGCAGGTGGCGGTGGTGCAAATGGTGAGCACCCCCCGGGTCGAGGAGAATGTGGCAACCGCGGAGCGGCTGGTTGCCAGTGCCGCCCAAGCCGGCGCGGACGTTGTCGTATTGCCGGAGTACTGGCCGATCATCCATCGCGAAATGGCGGTGCGGCTTGCGCTTCGCGAACGCTGGGGCGATGGGCCGTTGCAGGCTGCGATGGCACGATGGGCGCAAACGTATGGCGTTTGGTTGATCGGCGGCACGATTCCGCTCGAAGCGAACGACCCGGATCGAATGCGCAACAGCTGCCTCGTGTTCGATCGCTCTGGAAACGTGCATGCCCGTTACGACAAGGTCCATCTCTTCCGTTTTCAAAAAGGGGCGGAATCGTACGACGAAGCGCGGGAAATCGAAGCGGGCACGGAAGGGGTGACCTTTCTTCTCGAAGGGTGGCGTTTTACCCTTGGCGTTTGTTACGACCTACGGTTTCCCGAATTTTTCCGCCGCGTGGCACCGGTTGATGCGATCGTTTTGCCCGCTGCGTTTACCCACACCACCGGTCAGGCGCACTGGGAAGTGTTGCTGCGCGCACGGGCGATCGAAAACCTCTGCTATGTCGCGGCGAGTGCGCAAGGGGGGCGGCATGAGAGCAGTCGGCGCACCTGGGGCCACTCGATGCTGATCGATCCCTGGGGGACTGTCCAAGCGCTCTATGCCGAAGGCACGGGTTGGGTGATGGCTGAGTGGCGCCGTGACGTGCTCGACGCGGTGCGTGCGCAACTGCCAGCGCTCACGCACCGGGTGTTCTGACGCGGGTACGCACGCGCCCGTGCCCGTCGAAACGTCAGGAGGACAAAACCTCTGGATTCAACAGGTTGGGGGGACGGCGCCCTGCCAATGCCGCCAGCAGATTGTCGGCAGCCAGCGAGGCCATCGCGAAACGGGTTGCCCGTGTCGATGAGCCGATGTGGGGCGTGAGGACGACGTTCTCTAACGCGAAAAAGCGGGGATCGACGTGCGGCTCGTTTTCGAAAACGTCGAGTGCTGCTCCTGCGATCCGGTTGTGTTGCAGCGCTTCGATGAGTGCAGCCTCATCGACGATCCCTCCGCGTGCCACGTTGATGAGGTGCGCGGTGGGTTTCATGCGCGCAAACGCTTCGACGTCGATGAGATGGTGCACGGCCGGCGAGTACGGAATCATCACGACCAAAAAATCGCTTTGCGCCAGCAGTTCGTCGAACGCTACCCACTGCGCTCCAGCTTCCGACTCAGGCGGTAGGCGATGGCGGTTGTGATAGAGCACCCGCATCGCAAATCCACTGGCGCGTCGCGCAACCGCGCGTCCGATGCGCCCCATGCCCAAGATACCGAGTGTCGCGTGGTGAACGTCCTGTCCATACCACGGATCGTGGAACTGCCAACCTTTCCAATTTCCTGCCCGTACCCATTTGTCAGCGGCAACCACACGACGGGCACTGGCCAACAGCAAGGCCCAAACCGTGTCGGCAGTAGTCTCCGTCAGCACGTCGGGCGTATTGGTCGCCATCACGCCAGCGCGCGTCAGCGCGTCCAAGTCGAAATTGTTGTAGCCAACCGCGACGTTGCTCACCACTTTCAAGCGCTTGGCGTGTGCAAGGACAGTGCCATCGATGCGATCGGTGAGAAAGGTGATGGCACCGTCTTTGTCAGCGAGGCGATCCGCCAACGTTTCTGGGGGAAGCGCGGTGTCTTGGTCATGAAAGTCGACCACGCACGACGCGGCAAGCCGTTCGATGATTTCGGGAAAAATCCAGCGGGTAACCAGGATCTTCTTTTTCATCGCTGCCATTCTTTGTCGCGCTAGGCAATCATAACCAATCACCGTCGCTTTGCGAAGATTATGGCCGGAGATCGTAGCGGTCTGCGTTCATCACCTTGGTCCAGGCCCGCACGAAGTCGCGAACGAACTTTTCGTGCGCGTCGTCTTGCGCGTACACCTCCGCATAGGCGCGCAAAATCGAATTGGAGCCAAAGACCAGATCGACGCGAGTTGCCGTGAATCGCGTTTCTCCGCTTTCCCGGTCGATCAGCGCATACCGGTTGTCAGCAAGCGGCGCCCAACGGTATCTCATGTCGGTGAGATGAACGAAGAAGTCGGTGCTCAGGGTACCAACGCGATCCGTGAAGACCCCTTCGGGCGCGTTTTTGTAATTGGCACCCAACACACGCAAGCCACCGACCAATACGGTCATCTCGGGAGCGGTCAAACCCAGCAAATGGGCTCGGTCGATGAGCAATTCTTCCGGCCGTTGTCGCGTCGGAAGTCGATGGTATTGTGGGCTCAAATAATTGCGAAAACCATCGGCGAGCGGTCGCAACCATTCGAACGAATCGACATCGGTCCATTCTTGCGTGGCGTCGCCACGACCAGGCGCGAAGGGGACTTCGATCGCATAACCGGCGCGTTCGGCGGCCATTTCGATGGCCACGTTGCCGCCCAGTACGATCACGTCCGCGACACTGGCACCATAGTGGTGCGCGATGGGCTCCAGGACAGCAAGGACCTTTTCCAGCCGTTCCGGCTCATTGGCTTCCCAGCGGCGCTGTGGTTCGAGGCGAATGCGCGCACCGTTTGCTCCACCACGGTAATCGGAGCAGCGGAACGTTCGCGCGCTGTCCCAAGCGGTGGCGATCAGCTCTGGCACGGTGAGGCCGCTGGCGCGAATCGCCCGTTTCACCGCTCCTACGTCGTAGTCGCGTGGTCCGGGTGGGACAGGGTCTTGCCATAGGAGGTCTTCTTGCGGCGCTTCCGGGCCGATATAGCGTGTCCGCGGCCCCATGTCGCGATGTAGGAGTTTGAACCAGGCTCGGGCAAAGACCTGGCTGAAATACTCCGGATCACGCCAGAAGCGCTCGGCGATCGGGCGATAGATTGGATCTACCTTGAGCGCCATGTCCGCGTCCGTCATCATCGGCATGGTCCGCTTGCTGGGATCTTCCGGGTCTGGCGGCATATGCTCCGGACGAATGCCGATTGGCTGCCACTGCCACGCTCCTGCCGGGCTTTTGGTCAGTTCCCACTCGTAGCCGAAAAGCAGTTCGAAGTAACTGCTGTCCCATTGCGTCGGCGTTGGGGTCCAGGCGCCTTCGAGTCCGCTCGTCACGGTATCACGGCCGACGCCTCGTGTGGTTTTGTTGAGCCAGCCCAATCCTTGGTCTTCGATTTCGGCGCCTTCGGGGGCAGGACCAAGGTGCGCGGGGTTGCCGTTACCGTGCGCTTTTCCGACAGTGTGTCCGCCAGCGGTGAGCGCAACGGTTTCTTCGTCGTTCATCCCCATGCGCGCAAAAGTGATGCGAACGTGCTGCGCGGTTTTGCTCGGGTCGGGTTGGCCATTGACCCCTTCGGGGTTGACGTATATCAGACCCATCTGCACCGCGGCCAGTGGATTCTCGAGCGATTCCGGGTTGTCGAGATCCACGTAGCGCTGGTCGCTCGGCGCAAGCCACTCCTGTTCCGATCCCCAATAGACATCCTTTTCTGGCTGCCAGATGTCTTCGCGCCCAAAGGCGAAACCGTACGTTTTGAGTCCCATCGACTCGTACGCGACGTTTCCTGCCAGCACGATGAGATCGGCCCACGAAATTTTGTTGCCATATTTCTTTTTGATCGGCCACAAAAGCCGCCGCGCTTTGTCCAAGTTGGCATTGTCCGGCCAGGAATTGAGCGGAGCAAAACGCTGATTACCGGTGTTGGCGCCACCGCGTCCGTCCGCAGCGCGGTAAGAGCCAGCCGCATGCCATGCCATGCGGATGAATAACCCACCGTAATGTCCATAATCGGCAGGCCACCAGGGCTGACTCTCGGTCATCAGCTTGCGCAGATCGGCTTTGAGCGCTTCGACGTCCAAGGTCCGAACCGCTTCGCGGTAGTTGAATCCCGGTAAGGGGTTGCTTTTCGTGTCGTGCTGGTGGAGTATTTCGACGTTGAGCGCCGAAGGCCACCAGGCGTAGGGATCGTTTTTGGGATCGGCTGTGGTTGCCGCGCCGGTATGAAAGGGGCAGCCGCTTGCCTTTTCGGTATCACGCATCTTCTTTCTCCTGTCCACGTTGATTCGGTTTTGAGGTACAGCCAGGGCATCAGCAATGGCCTTGGGGCAGTATAGAAAAGGGTCGATGAAAATCCAATCGATTTTGGCAATCGTTCCGATAGGGTACGGACAGTCCGATAGCACGCTCCTCTCGGGTTGTGGCTGTTGGATCTCTTCGTGGATCGTGCTACCCAGCGATTGACAATCCGTCGGTGATTCAGTAATATCTCGGTCTTCCGGGGTGTAGCGCAGTCTGGTAGCGCGCTTGCTTTGGGAGCAAGATGTCGGGGGTTCGAATCCCTCCACCCCGACCAGACTGCCTGCCGTCGTTCCGACGGGGAAGAGCTTCGGTGATCTGCCCGTAGCTCAACTGGATAGAGCACCGGCCTTCTAAGCCGGGGGTTACAGGTTCGATCCCTGTCGGGCAGGCCACGGACAAGGTTTCTGGATTGTGGCGGCATTAGCTCAGTTGGTAGAGCACTGGATTGTGGCTCCAGGTGTCACCGGTTCGAATCCGGTATGTCGCCCCACCGAATTGCGCAAGGCCGGATTTGCCGGCCTATTTTTTTGAGGAAAAGCGATGATCCTCGACGGCAAAGCGCTTGCGGCGCGCGTTCGCGCCGAACTCAAAACCTCCGTTGCCCGATTGACCGCTCAAGGCGTGAAACCCACGCTGGCGGTGATCCTGGTCGGTGACGACCCCGCCTCTCAAGTCTATGTGCGCAACAAGATCGCTGCTTGCGGCGACGTCGGCATCGAATCCCGAGCTTTTCGCTTTCCTGCCGATTGTGCGCCGGCAGAGGTCTTTGCGGCGATTGACGCGTTGAACGCCGACCCAACGGTGCATGGCATTCTGGTACAACTGCCGCTTCCGCCGCAGTTCGACGAAACCGAGGTGATCGAACGAATTGCGCTGGCCAAAGACGTCGACGGGTTCCACGCCGAAAACCTCGGACGGCTTTGGCAGGGTCGTCCCTGTTTTGCGCCCTGCACCCCGGCTGGGGTGATGCGGCTTTTGGCCGAAGCCAACGTCGATCTCGTCGGTGCGGAAGCGGTGATCGTTGGGCGCTCGAATATCGTCGGCAAACCGATGGCGGCGTTGTTGCTGCAAGCAGGTGCTACGGTGACCCTCGCGCATTCGCGAACGCGTGACCTCGCCGCTGTAACGCAGCGCGCCGACGTGCTGGTGGTGGCTGTGGGGCGCCCCGGTTTGATCACCGGTGCGATGATCAAACCGGGGGCGGTGGTGATCGACGTCGGGATCAATCGCCTGGACGATGGTCGGCTCGTTGGGGATGTCGATTTCGCCTCGGCCCAACCCGTTGCCAAAGCGATCACGCCGGTGCCGGGCGGTGTGGGGCCGATGACGATCGCGATGTTGTTGGCCAATACCGTCACCGCAGCGGAACGTCAATTGCAATCCCAGGATGCATCGTGATGGGCGCAATCGCTTCCGAAGTTAACGACGCGCACAACGTGGCTTTGCCCGAAACGTTGCGTGCCGTACTGCGCGACGAACGGGTAAAGCGTTTTGGTGCAAACCCGCTTGTGGGTATCGTGATGGGTTCGGAATCGGACTGGCCGACGATGCGCGCTGCGGCCGCGGTATTGGAACGTTTCGCAGTGGCTTTCGAAGCGTTGGTGGTCTCGGCACACCGAACCCCGGACTGGATGTTCGCCTATGCGGAGACCGCGGCGGTGCGTGGCTTGCGGGCCATCATTGCGGGAGCTGGCGGCGCCGCCCATTTGCCGGGGATGGTCGCGGCGAAGACGACCCTTCCCGTTTTGGGAGTGCCGGTGCAGAGCCGTGCGCTTTCCGGGGTCGATTCGCTCTATTCGATCGTGCAGATGCCCAAAGGGGTTCCCGTTGCAACGTTCGCGATCGGCGAAGCGGGCGCGGCGAATGCGGCGCTCTTTGCCGTGGCGATGTTGGCGACCACCGACAACGGACTTGCCGAAAAACTGGCGGCGTTCCGGAACGAGCAGGTGGCCGCAGTAGATGCGATGACGTTGGTGGATCGCTGAACGAAGATGGACGCGAAGGGTAAGCCGCAACCAATCGTTCCGCCAGCAACGCTGGCGGTGTTGGGGGGTGGGCAGTTGGGCCGCTTTTTCGTGCGCGCCGCGCAGGAGCTCGGTTTTCGCGTCTGGGTGCTCGATCCGGATCCGAACGCACCGGCGGGGCGGATCGCCGACCGTCATCTGGTTGCGCCGTACGACGATGCCGACGCGCTTGCCGAAATTGCACGACATTGCGCTGCGGCCACCACGGAATTCGAAAACGTTCCGGCTGAAGCGTTGCGTGCGTTGGCGCGCGCGATTCCGGTGCGTCCGGGGGCGGATGCGGTCGAAGTGTGTCAAGATCGTCGTAAGGAAAAACGGTTCCTTGCGGCCAATGGCTTGCCTTATGGTCCGTTCTGGGTGATCGAGTCGGCTGACGATTGCGCTGCGGTACCGCCGTCGGCTTATCCTGCGATTTTGAAGACGGCTCGGCTGGGGTACGACGGTAAAGGGCAGCGCTCGGTCCAGACCTCTGATGCGCTCCTTTCCGCTTGGGAATCGCTGGGTCGCGTTCCGTGCGTGCTCGAAAAGCGGTTGGGGTTGGCAGCCGAGCTCTCTGTTGTCTTGGCCCGTGGTGTCGATGGGACTGCCGAGGCGTTTCCGCCCGGGGAAAACGTTCATCGCAACGGCATCCTCGATACGACGACCGCGCCGGCTTCTTTGCCGGAAGCGATCCGAGTACATGCGCTCGATGTGGCGTTGCGTCTCGCTGCGGCGCTCGACTACGTTGGGGTGTTGGGCGTCGAGTTTTTTTATACGGACGACGGGCTCCTCACGGTCAATGAGATGGCGCCGCGCCCGCACAACAGTGGGCACCATACGATCGACGCCTGTTCCGTTTCGCAGTTCGAGCAACAGGTGCGCGCGCTTTGTGCGCTGCCGCTTGCCCCGGTTCGGACCCACTCCCTCGCAGTGATGAACAACCTCTTGGGGGATCTTTGGTTCGCCGCCGATGGAACCCGGCGGGAACCCGAGTGGGAGCGGCTCCTGGCGTTGCCCGGAGTGGCGCTGCACCTCTACGGCAAGCACGAACCTAGGCCTGGGCGCAAAATGGGGCACTTCACCGTTACAGGTTCCTCATGGGAAGCAGTTCGGCAAACGGTGTGTGCCGCGCGCCAACAACTGGGATTGCCGACGAACGGGTGGGCGTGAGGGGCGCATGGTGCATCCTGATCGGCCCACCCTGATACCGGCAACTGCGGATCGCGTCGATGCGGTTGCGTCCCGTTTGGCCTCAGGCGCTCTGGTCGCGCTGCCTACGGAAACGGTCTATGGTCTTGCCGCAGATGCCGAGCATCGGGCCGCGGTTCGAGCGGTCTTTGCCGCGAAGGGTCGCCCGGCGGATCATCCTCTGATCGTCCATTTGGCCTCAGCTGCGATGGCAGCACGCTATGCGGCCGTTTGGCCACGTGCTGCGGCGGTGCTCGCAGAGCGTTTCTGGCCGGGGCCGCTGACGCTGGTCGTGCCGGCACAGTCGACGGTACTGCGTGAGGTGACCGGAGGGCAACCAACCGTCGCGCTTCGCGTTCCGCAACAACCCTTCACGCTGGCGGTGATCGAAAAGCTTGGCCGAGGCGTCGTGGCCCCTTCGGCCAACCGCTTTGGTCGGGTCTCGCCGACTGCGGCGCAACACGTCGTGGAAGAATTTCCGACGCTTGAGCTTTGGGTTGCCGATGCGGGTCCGACGCCGGTCGGGGTCGAGTCGACGATCGTCGATTTGAGCCGTCTTGCATCGGTCGGTGCCGTGGTGCTACGACCCGGTGCTGCGAGTGCGGACGAGATCGCGCAGACGTTACAGGCGGCCGGGCTATCGATCACGGTGCGCGCTCCTGTGCATGAGAGCGTGAAACCGGCGGTTGTCGGTTCTGAGCGCGCGGACGATCCGCGCGTTCCTGGGGCGTTGCCTTCGCACTATGCACCAACGACGCCGCTGCGTCTGTGGTGTCGGGAAGCGTATCGACGCTTTGTGGAAACGGCAACAGGTGCTGAAGCGGTCGCGCACGCGGTTTGGTTTCCTCCCGATTGGCCTCAAACGCCTGGAGAGACGTTACGCCTACCCCAACCCGAAGCGGACGCGGCGATCGCGCAGCAGCTCTACCAGGCGCTGCGCACCCTGGATGCAAGCGGAGCGCAGGAGCTGTGGGTTGCGCTCCCTGAAGGCGATAGCCCGTTGCTCACCGCGGTGCGAGACCGGCTTCGCCGTGCGGCCAGCCGCTGACGAGACGTAAGGAGAGACGATGAGCGTTCGAACCCGTTTTGCGCCCAGTCCGACTGGCTATCTTCATCTCGGGGGTGCGCGTACCGCGCTCTTCAATTGGGCCTACGCGCGCCACCACAAAGGACAGTTCATCCTGCGGATCGAAGACACCGATCGCGAGCGTTCGACGCCGCAAGCCGTTCAGGCGATCCTCGACGGGATCCATTGGCTCGGCCTTGATTACGACGAAGGGCCGTTTTATCAAACGCAGCGTATGGACCGCTATCGGGAAGTGATCCAGCGGTTGCTGAACGAAGGGAAAGCCTATTACTGCTATGCTACGCCCGAAGAGCTCGAAGCGATGCGCGAGGCGCAGCGGGCGCAGGGACTGAAACCCAAATACGATGGGCGCTGGCGTCCCGAACCGGGCAAAGTGCTTCCTCCGCCTCCCGACGGCGTTCCCCCGGTGGTGCGTTTCAAAGCGCCCACGAGTGGTAAGGTGGGGTGGCACGACCTGGTCAAAGGGTGGATCGAATTCGACAACAGCGAACTCGACGACTTCGTGATCGCGCGCGCCGACGGTACACCTACCTACAATTTCTGTGTGGTGGTCGATGATTGGGACATGGCGATTACCCATGTGATCCGGGGTGACGACCACGTCAACAACACGCCGCGGCAAATCCATCTCTATCATGCGCTGGGGGCAACGCTGCCGCACTTTGCCCACCTCTCGATGATTCTGGGACCCGACGGACAGAAATTGTCGAAACGCCACGGCGCCGTTTCGGTGATGCAATACCATGCGGACGGGTATCTGCCCGAGGCGATGGTCAATTAC
The DNA here is from genome assembly GCF_003574215.1 of Hydrogenophilus thermoluteolus. Lineage (NCBI taxonomy): Bacteria > Pseudomonadati > Pseudomonadota > Hydrogenophilia > Hydrogenophilales > Hydrogenophilaceae > Hydrogenophilus > Hydrogenophilus thermoluteolus. Next base: position 913,560 of record NZ_AP018558.1, read on the forward strand.
TTGGCGCGCCTCGGTTGGAGCCACGGCGACGACGAACTGTTCACCCGCGAGCAACTGGTTGCGTGGTTCGATCTCGACCACATCACACCTTCCGCGGCGCGTTTCGATTTCGACAAATTGCGTTGGGTCAATGCCCATTACATCAAAGAGACCCCGATTGCGCGGCTGGCAAGCGAGGTGGCGGAGCGCTTGGCGCGCCGCGGGGTCGATCCCGAGCATGGCCCTCAGCTTGAAACGGTGGTCGCACTCTACCGCGACCGTGCCGACACACTGGAGGTCCTCACCGATTTGGTCCTACCGTTCTACCAGCCGGTGCATCCTCCTGCCGAACTGGTTGCGGCGCAGGTAGATGACCTAGCGCGAACGGTGTTGCGTGATTTTCGCGCCCGATTGGAAACACTGCCCGAAACGGATTGGACGCCCGAAACGATCGCCGCGGCCATGAAAGCGACGTTGGCTGCGTGTGGTGTGAAAATGCCCAAATTGGGCATCCCATTGCGGGTGGTGTTGCTGGGGACGAAACAGTCGCCTGCGATCGATCAGGTGGTGGCGGTATTGGGCAAACGGGAGACTCTGGCGCGTCTTGATCGGCTGGTGTGAGCGGACAATGCGCGACTGGCGCTGGGTCGATGGCGCGGCGTTTTCAGAACGCTTCGGTGACGTTTACCATACCCGTGCTGGCGCGCTGGGGCAAGCCGAAACGGTTTTCTTGCGCGGCGTCGGATTGCCCGAGCGGTGGCGGGGTCGTCGTCATTTCGCGCTACTGGAAAATGGGTTCGGTTTCGGCGTCAATTTTTTCGTGACCTGGCGCGCGTGGCAGCACGATCCCGGACGATGCGCCGCGCTCGACTACGTTGCGATCGACGCCTTCCCGCGCGATCGTGAGGAGATGGGCGCATTTTGGCGTCAGTACGAAAACGACCCGCGCTGGCGACCGCTCGTTGCCGAACTGCTCGAACAGTATCCGTTACCGATTCCCGGGTTTCACCGCTTGTGGCTGGATGGCGGCCGCGTGCGGCTGACGTTGGTCTGGCATGAGGCCATGACGGCAGTCGAGGCACTTGCCGGTCGCTTCGATGCGCTCTATCTCGATGGCTTTTCGCCAGCAAAGAATCCCGAGATGTGGTCGGAGTTCCTTTTGGGCGCGTTCGCGAAACGGCTTGCCTCGGGCGCGCGGGTCGCGTCGTGGTGTACGGCGGGACGTGTGCGCCGTGCGCTTGCCGCGAATCGGCTCGAAGTGCGGCGGTGCCCCGGGTTCGGAGGAAAACGGGAGCGGCTCGAAGCAGTAGCGCCAGCATACGGACCACCACCGCGCACCGTGCCCAAGCAGGTTGCGGTCGTCGGTGGTGGGCTTGCCGGGGCGAGCGTTGCCGTTGCGCTTGCCGAACGCGGAATCGCGGTGACCCTGTTCGACGCACACGCTGCGCCCGCCCAAGGTGCGTCTGGGAATTGCGCAGGGGCCGCGCGTTGGTTGCCCAGTTTCGACGACAACCTTTGGGCGCAATGGACGCGAACGGGGCTCCTCACTTTGCGCAGCCGCTGGCCGCGGTGGGCGGCACTCGGCGCGATCGGGCGGTGGTGTGGCGCGCTTCAGATCGCGAAATCGGAAGCGCACGAGGCGCGGATGCGCGCGGTCGTTGCGCAACTGGCGTTGCCCGAATCGCTGCTCACTTGGGTGACACAATCCGAGGCGAGCGCCCGCGCAGGCGTCACGACCCGTTTCGGCGGTTGGTGGTTTCCGTGTGGCGGCTGGGTGACCCCACCCGCATTGGTGGCTGCGTGGTTGCGTGCTTATCCGCTTGCGACGATCTGGTCGGCACAGGTCACGGCGATTACTCCTACCGAGAACGGTTGGCGGGTCGCGTGGCGGCCCGCGTCTGCGGCAGACACCCAGGGCGCATCGGTTCGCTCCATGGATTGCGACGCAGTGGTGTTGGCTACGGGGGCAGGTGCGGTTCCATCCTGGCCACGGTCTTTTGTTCAGGACGGGATGATGTGGGGTGCGATGCCCGCGTATCCGGGCGCACCGCTTCCGCTGCATGCGGTCCGAGGGCAAGTGAGTTGTCTGCCCCATCCGCGCGAAGCGCGCCCACGCGTGGTCGTGACGGGAAGCGGTTATCTCATCCCGCCCGAACGGGGTTTCCTGCTCTTCGGTGCGACGGCGACACCGGACGATTGGCATCCTACCCTGCGCCAAAGCGACCACGAAGCCAATTGGCAGCGCCTGCAGGCGATGGTCGATTGGCAACCTACGGACCTCGCGATGCGGAACGCTGGCTTGGCCGGTCGAGTCGCCTGGCGCGCCGCAACGCAGGATCATCTGCCGATCGTCGGCGCGCTCGCGCCGAGTGGCCGTTGGGACGATCCGAAGCGGTGGCACAGCGGCCTGTGGGTGTTCAACGGCTTGGGTGCACGGGGAATTGCGATCGCGGCACTCGCTGGCGAGCTCCTTGCGTCACAAATCGCCGACGAGCCGTGGCCGGTGAGTCGTCGCTTGGCAGCGGCAGTCGATCCCGCCCGTTTTGTGCGCCGCCGCAATTTGTTACACTCACCGTTTTCCGATTCCTAAAGGGTAGGGGCTTGACATGGCGTTGATCGTCCAAAAATATGGCGGGACGTCGGTGGGTTCGGTCGAACGGATCCAGAACGTTGCCCGTCGGGTTGCGCAGTACCACCGCGAGGGTCACCGGGTGGTGGTCGTCGTTTCCGCGATGAGCGGGGAAACCAACCGTTTGGTGGCTTTGACCCAAGCACTTTCCGAAAATCCTGACCCGCGTGAGGTCGATCAAGTGATCGCAACCGGTGAGCAAGTCACGATCGGTCTTCTGGCGATCGCGCTGCAAGAGATCGGGGTGCCTGCAAAGAGCTTCACCGGTTGGCAGGTGCCGATCCATACCGACAGCGCGCACACCAAAGCGCGCATCCTTTCGATCGAGCGCGAGGCGATCGAACGGGAGCTCGACGCCGGGAAAGTGGTGATCGTTGCGGGCTTCCAAGGGATCGACGTCGAGGGGGACGTGACGACGTTGGGCCGCGGCGGTTCGGACACGACTGCAGTGGCGGTTGCCGCGGCGCTTCAGGCCGACGAGTGCCAAATCTACACCGATGTCGATGGGGTCTATACCACCGACCCGCGGATCGTTCCGGAAGCGCGCAAACTCGACTGCATCACGTTCGAGGAGATGCTCGAAATGGCGAGCATGGGCTCGAAGGTGCTGCAGATCCGCTCGGTCGAGTTCGCCGGCAAATACAAAGTGAAATTGCGGGTCCTCTCGAGTTTCGAGGAGGGCGGTGAAGGGACTTTGATTACCGTTGAGGAAGGACAATCCATGGAACAGCCGATCATCTCTGGAATCGCGTTCAACCGCGACGAAGCGAAAGTAACCCTTTTGGGTGTGCCCGACAAACCGGGGGTGGCGTACCAAATCCTTGGCCCGATCGCTGAGGCGAACATCGACGTCGATATGATCGTGCAAAACGTCGGTCACGACGGAACGACCGATTTCAGTTTCACGGTTTCGAAAAACGATCTCAAAAAAGCGTTGGGTATTCTCGAAGAGGTGAAGCGCGCGCTCGGCGCGCGCGCGGTCGAAGGGGATCGCAGCGTCTGTAAAGTGTCGATCGTCGGCGTGGGGATGCGCTCGCATCCCGGGGTTGCGGCGAAGATGTTCAAAGTGCTGGCCGACGAAGGGATCAATATCCAGATGATTTCGACTTCCGAGATCAAGATTTCGGTGGTGATCGACGAAAAATACCTCGAGCTTGCGGTCCGTGCGCTGCACAAAGCGTTCGATCTCGACGCACCGCAAGAGTAATCCTGGCCTCGTGGTATAATTCGGCGCCCCTTCTTTCGGAAGGGGCAAATCCACACGCCCGTGTCGCACAAGGGTCTCAGGTTACTGAGCGGCTGTGCGGGCGGAGGTTCAACCCTTGTCAAGGAGTCTTTCATGAACGTTTCGATGCGTCAATTGTTGGAAGCCGGTGTCCATTTCGGTCACCAAACCCGTTTCTGGAACCCGAAGATGGCGCCGTTCATCTTCGGTGAACGCAACAAAATCCATATCATCAACCTCGAACATACTGTCGAGCGGTTGCGCCGCGCTACCGAATTCGTGCGTCGGCTCGCGCAAAACCGGGGTACGATCCTCTTTGTTGCAACCAAACGGCAAGCAAAAGAGATCATCGCCGAAGAGGCCGAGCGTTGCGGCATGCCCTACGTCAATGAGCGCTGGCTCGGTGGAATGCTCACCAACTTCAAGACCGTCCGCCAGTCGATCAAGCGGTTGAACGAACTCGAACAGATGTTCGAAGACGGTACCGTCGCACAGCTTTCGAAGCGCGAGCAACTCGGGCTGGAGCGGGAGATCGCCAAGCTCGAAAAGAGCCTTGGTGGTATTCGTGAAATGGAACATCTGCCGGATGCGATCTTCGTGATCGACGTCGGCCACCATAAGATCGCGGTCTCCGAAGCGAACAAACTGGGGATTCCGGTGGTTGGGGTGGTCGACACCAATCATTCGCCCGACGGTATCGATTACGTGATTCCGGGTAACGACGACTCGGCTCGCGCCGTGCGCCTCTACGCGCGTGCGATCGCCGACGCGGTGCTCGAAGGGCGCGCGATGGCGCTCGAAGAGGTGGTCACTGCGGTCTCGGACGACTTCGTCGAAGTGGAAGAAGAGACGGTCGTCGAAGAGGGGATTGAAGAAACGTTCGATGACGAGGCGTAACGTCCACAACCTTGCCCCCGATCAAAAACCCATTGCGGATATAAGAGAATTCAAGGAGTCGAAATGACAGCGATTACAGCGCAAATGGTGAAAGAGCTGCGTGAGCGCACCGACGCGCCGATGATGGAGTGCAAAAAGGCGCTCACTGAGGCCAACGGCGATCTGGCGAAGGCCGAAGAGATTCTGCGGGTGCGCTTGGGGAATAAAGCAGCGAAAGCGTCGACGCGGATCACCGCGGAAGGGGTCGTTGCGACCTACCTCTCCGAAGACGGCAAATTGGCTGCGATGGTCGAACTCAACTGCGAAACCGATTTCGTCGCGAAGAACGAAGACTTCCAAGCGTTTGCGAAGCAGGTCGCGGAGCTGGTCGCCCGGCACAACCCGGCCGACCTCGACGCGTTGGCACAATTGCCGCTCGAGGGCAAAACGGTCGACGAGGTGCGTCGCGAGTTGATCGGCAAGATCGGGGAGAACATCACCATTCGCCGCTTCGTTCGCATCGAGGCCGAAGGGAAGGTCTTCCCCTACATCCACGGCGGCAGCAAGATCGGCGTGCTGCTCGACCTCGTCGGTGGCGACGACGAGCTGGGGAAAGACTTGGCGATGCACGTTGCCGCGTTCAAGCCCAAAGCGCTCGACGCCACCAGTGTGCCGAGTGAGCTGATCGAATCGGAACGTCGTGTTGCGGCGGAAAAGGCGCAGCAGTCCGGAAAACCGGCCAACATCGTCGAAAAGATGGTCGAAGGCGCAGTGCAGAAATTCCTCAAAGAGGTCACCCTTTTGGGGCAGGGCTTCGTCAAGGACGACAAGACCACTGTCGAGCAGTTGTTGAAGAGCCGCGGGGCACGGGTCGCGACCTTTGCGCTCTACATCGTCGGCGAAGGGATCGAGAAGAAGAGCACCGACTTCGCGGCCGAAGTCGCCGCGCAAGCCGCTGCCGCCAAATCGTAACCCGAGCTGGAGTGCGCCGATGACCGCCGTTGCCGCCTACCGCCGAATTCTCCTCAAACTCTCTGGCGAAGCTCTGATGGGAGAGCGGAGCTACGGGATCGACGAAGCCGTCGTGGCGCGCATCGTCAAGGAGATCGGCGAGGTCACGGCGTTGGGTGTCCAGGTAGGGGTGGTCATCGGGGGCGGCAACATTTTTCGCGGGATGCAGGGGGCTGCCGGTGGCATGGACCGTGCCACCGCCGACTACATGGGGATGCTCGCCACCGTGATGAACGCGATGGCGCTTGCCGACGCGTTCGCGCGCACGGGGATTGCGGCGCGGGTGCAGTCGGCGCTGCGCATCGACCAGGTGGTCGAACCCTACATCCGTGCCCGTGCGATCCGCCACTTGGAAGAGGGGCGGGTCGTGATCTTTGCCGCGGGTACCGGAAACCCGTTTTTCACAACCGATACCGCGGCGGCACTTCGGGGCGCCGAGATCGGCGCCCAAATCGTGTTGAAGGCGACCAAAGTCGATGGCATCTATTCCGCCGATCCCACCAAGAACCCGGACGCACAGCGTTTCGCGCGGATCTCGTTCGACGAGGCGATCGGACGCAACCTTCAGGTGATGGATGCCACCGCCTTTGCGCTGTGTCGTGACATCAAACTGCCGATCAACGTCTTTTCGATCTTCAAGCCCGGCGCACTGTTGCGCGTGGTGTGTGGCGAAGACGAGGGAACGCTCGTGCATTCCTGAAGAGGAGAACGATCGATGAGCGTAGCAGAGTTGAAAAAGGATGCCGAACGACGGATGCAAAAAGCCGTCGAGACGCTCAAGGAAGAGTTGACCAAAATTCGTACCGGTCGTGCCCACACGGGGATCCTCGACCATGTGATGGTCGAATACTATGGGACGATGGTGCCCATTCCCCAGGTGGCGAACGTGACGCTCTTGGATGCGCGTACCCTTGGCGTGCAGCCGTGGGAAAAGAGCATGATGAGCAAGGTGGAGAAGGCGATTCGCGAAAGCGATTTGGGTCTCAACCCGGCGAACATGGGGGAGATCATCCGTGTGCCGATGCCGCCGCTCACCGAAGAGCGTCGTCGCGAGCTGACCAAAGTGGTTCGCCACGAAGGCGAGCAGGCGCGCGTTGCGGTGCGCAACGTCCGCCGCGACATCAACCAAGCGCTCAAAGAGCTGCAGAAGAAAAAAGAGATCACGGAAGACGAACTGCGTCGCGCCGAAGAAGAGGTGCAGAAACTGACCGACCGGTTCGTCAAGGTCATCGACGAGACGATCGAGAAAAAAGAAGCCGAATTGATGCAGATCTGATCCCGTGCACACCTCTTCGACCTTAGCGATACCGGAAGTCGGCGAGATTCCTCGCCATATCGCGATCATCATGGACGGCAATGGCCGCTGGGCAAAGACGCGAGGGCTGCCCCGAATCGAAGGGCATCGGCGCGGGGTCGAAGCAGTGCGAACGGTCGTTCAACACTGTGCCGAATTGGGGGTTGAACACCTCACCCTTTTCGCGTTCAGTTCCGAAAATTGGCGCCGTCCGCCGGAAGAGGTCCATTTTTTGATGGGGCTCTTTCGTTTGATGCTCAAGCGCGAGGTCGCTCGGCTCGACAAAAATGGCATCCGGTTGCGGATCATCGGCAACCGTGACGGGTTGAGCGATGAGCTTCGCGCGCTGATCGAAGCGGCAGAAACGAAAACGGCGTGCCATACGCGGCTCACCCTCAACGTTGCGGTCAATTATGGCGGGCGCTGGGACCTCCTCAACGCGTTCAACCGCTTGCTGAGTGACCGCCCGGAATTGGCGGGAAGGGTGAGCGAAAGCGATCTTTGGCCTTACTTGGCGCTCGGCGACGCGCCAGAGCCCGATCTTTTCATCCGAACCGGCGGCGAACAGCGGATCAGCAATTTCCTGATTTGGCAGTTGGCCTATACCGAACTCTATTTCACACCGGTCTTCTGGCCCGATTTCGACGCCGCGGCGCTCGATGCGGCGATCCAATGGTACCGCGAACGGGAGCGGCGCTTCGGGCGGACGAGTGAACAGCTTACGACAACACAAGGGGGTGAGTGATGAACGAATTGCTAGTACGTACGGCGACAGCCGTGGTTGCTCTGGTCGTTTTCTTGTTGCTGACATTCTTTGCGCCGGACTGGCTCTGGGCGCTCTTCATCGCGAGCGTGATCGGCGCAGCTGCGTGGGAGTGGGGGCGACTCGTCAAGCTGACGTCGATCGAAGCAATCGGTTACGCTGGTGTCACCGTTGCGCTCCTGGCAGTCCTGTGGCGGGTAACGGGCATCGCCACCGGTGCGATCCATGCGCCCGTTGCTGCGGCTGCAGTGATCCCTGCGCTCTTTTTCTGGGTCGCGCTCGCGCCGGTGATGGTGCAGTTCCAAATTCCCCTTTGTTCTCGCTTGATTGGTCTCGTTTTGGGGTGGGTGACGCTGTTGGGCGCTGGGATCGCTGCGTTGGGGCTACGCGAGGTCTCGAGCGGGTTTTTGTTGGCTGCGGTGACACTGGTATGGATTGCGGATACCGCGGCTTTCTTCGTCGGCCGCCGTTATGGGTCGCGCAAACTTCTTGAAGCGGTGAGCCCCGGGAAAACGTGGGCGGGTTTTTGGGGCGCGTTGGGTGCTGTCGCCGCGTACGGTGCGGTACTCTATCCTGTGATGGGGGTCGGGCAGGGTGTGTTTGGTTGGGTGCTCGCGTTCGTTGGCGTAGCGCTCCTTGCCGTCACGGGCGATCTCTTCGAATCGTGGTTGAAACGCAACGCTGGGGTCAAAGATTCGGGCGGGATCCTTCCGGGGCACGGTGGCGTGCTCGATCGTATCGACGCCCTCTTGGCGGTTTTACCGATTACCGCATTGTGGTGGCTCCATTGGTGAGGCGTATGCCCGTTGGCGTTTGGTGATATGGCGCACGGTAGCGTGATGCCGCAAAGCGTCGCCGTCTTTGGCGCAACCGGGTCGATTGGTGCAAGCGCCTTGGCGGTGATTCGCCGTCATCCCGAACGTTTTACCGTCGTCGCGGTCTCTGCGCATCGCCGCTGGGCGCCGCTTCTCGAGATCTGTCAGACGTTCCGACCGCGCTGGGCGGTCGTCGTCGATCCCGATGCGGCGAATGCGTTGCGTGCCCACCTTGCGGCAGAGGATCTGCCGACCGAGGTGCTCTCCGGTGCCGACGCGCTCGTGACGGTTGCGCAAGCAAGCGACGTCGACACCGTGATTGCAGGGGTAGTCGGTGGGGCGGGGCTTCCGAGTACCTACGCGGCGGTTGCCGCGGGTAAGCGCGTGTTGTTGGCCAACAAAGAGGCGCTGGTAATGACCGGGGCGCTGCTCACCGAAACGGCGCGCCGATCGGGGGCCGTGCTGTTGCCGATCGACTCGGAACACAACGCGCTGTTCCAATGTTTGGGTTCGCTCGTCGTCACCACCGAATCGGGGGGGTGGCAACTCAAAGACGCGCAGCAGATGATCCGGCGCCTTGTGCTTACCGCCTCTGGCGGCCCCTTTCGGACGCGTGACCCGGGCACGTTCGCGTCGATTACCCCCGAAGAGGCGTGTGCGCATCCCACCTGGTCGATGGGGCAAAAGATCTCCGTCGATTCGGCAACGATGATGAACAAAGGCCTCGAAGTGATCGAGGCGATGTGGCTCTTTGGCTTGCCGCTCGAGCGAATCGAGGTGTTGATCCATCCGCAAAGCATCGTGCATGCGCTCGTCGAGTATTGCGATGGCTCGGTGCTTGCCCATCTTTCGGAACCCGACATGCGGGTGCCGATCGCGCACGCGCTGGCGTGGCCGAGGCGCATCACCTCAGGGGCTTCGTGGTTGGCGCTGGTCGTTCGGGAAACGCTCACCTTTGCGGCACCCGACTTCGACCGTTTCCCCTGTCTGCGTCTGGCCTTCGAAGCGGCACGAACGGGCGATTGTGCACCCACGGTGCTCAATGCCGCGAACGAAGTGGCGGTTGCGGCGTTTTTGGAGCGGCGTTTGGCGTTCGATCGCATCCCCGCGGTAATTGCCGAAACGCTAGCGGAAATCCCTGTGACGGCTGTGACCAGCGTCGAGGCGGCGCTTGCGATCGATCAGGCAGCGCGGGAAAAAGCGCGCAGGTGGGTCTCCCGCTGGAGCATTGGATGAGCGTTTTGCATACGGTCGTGGCCTTTGTGCTCGCGCTGGGGATTCTGATTTGGTTCCATGAGCTGGGCCACTACGGGGTTGCGCGCGCGTTTGGCGTGCGGGTCCTTCGCTTTTCCGTGGGGTTTGGCAAACCGCTATTGAGCTGGCGTGATCGTCGTGGTACCGAATGGGTCGTTGCGGGTATCCCGCTGGGGGGGTACGTCAAGATGCTCGATTCCCGGGAAGCGCCCGTCCCGGAATCGGAAAAACCCTACGCGTTCGACAGTCAACCGCCGCTTGTGCGGATCGCGATCGTCGCGGCGGGGCCGCTTGCGAATTTCGTTCTGGCGATCCTTTTTTACGCCTGGGTGGCGGTGATCGGGGTCGAAGAGCCGCTCGCGTTCGTCGATCCCCCTGAAGCCTCGCTCGCGGCATCGGTTGGAATCCCTCCCCGGGCACAGATCGTCGCGGTGAATCAGACGCCTGCCGATACTTGGCCGCAGGTTCGTTGGACAGTGTTGCAGGCGATCGCCGATGGTCAGGATGTGGTGACGCTCACCCTCCGCGATCAAGCCGCAGCGACCTACGAGGTGGTCTTGCCGCTCTCCCAAGTCGAACTCGACCCCGATCGTGGCGACCCGTTGCACCAACTGGGGCTGGTGGCTGCGCGTCCCCAGTTGCCGCCGGTGATCGGTGCCGTGGCGCCAGATAGTCCAGCGGCCGCCGCCGGCCTCCGCGCGGGGGACGAGATCGTTGCATTGGCGAACACCCCGATCACCGATTGGGATACGCTTGCCGAAACGGTACGGCGTCATCCAGGGGAAACCGTCGCGATCGAATGGCTCCGCGCGGGTCAGCGGATGCGCGCCCAGGTGACTTTGGAAGTGGTGCCAGAGCGGGATGGGCGCCGCTTTGGGCGTTTGGGGGTTCAGGCGCGTGCGCCCGATCGTGACGCGTTCGTCCGTCGCGTCGTCTATGCGCCAACGGAAGCGCTCCTCTATGGATGGGAACAAACGCTCGAGATGGCGGGGTTGACCCTCAAATTGATCGGTAAGATGCTCGTCGGCGAAGCGTCGGTGAAAAACCTCTCTGGGCCATTGACGATAGCGACCGTCGCGGGACAGAGCGCGGAACTGGGCTGGGCGCACTACCTCAGTTTTTTGGCGCTGGTCAGTGTGAGCCTGGGCGTGCTTAACCTCCTGCCGATTCCGATTCTCGACGGGGGGCATTTGCTGTATTATTCGATCGAGTGGTTGCGCGGGCGGCCATTGTCCGACACGGCGCAAATCCTCGGACAGCGCATCGGAATGGCGCTTTTGGTCTTTCTGATGGGGTTGGCGCTCCTCAATGATTTTTTACGTTGGTTGAGCTGATTTATGAGCAGGGTCTCTCTTTTGCTGCGTGCGCGATCGATCCAGCGTCATGCGCTTGTTGCGGGCGCGCTTGCGTGTTGGGCATTGCCCGGTTGGGCGCTGGAGCCGTTCGTCGTCCGCGATATCCGCGTCGAAGGGATTCAGCGTGTCGAGCCGGGTACCGTTTTCAGCTATTTGCCGGTCCGTATCGGTGATCGGATCACGCCCGAGTTGGCCGACGAAGCGGTGCGGCGCCTCTTCGAAACCGGTTTTTTCCGTAACGTCTCCGTCGAACGCGACGGCGACGTCCTGGTCGTCGTCGTCGATGAACGTCCCGCAATCGGTGAAATCCTTTTCAGCGGGATGAAAGAGTTCGAACCGGACCAGATCAAAAAAGCGCTGCGCGCCATTGGGATCGCTGAGGCACGTATCTACGATCCTGCGCTGGTACGGCAGGCGGAACAAGAGTTGAAACGCCAATATCTGGCGAAAGGGAAATACGCCGCGCAAGTGCGCGCGGAAGTGGTCCCGCTTCCCCGGAACCGCGTCGCACTGCGTTTCGAGATCAACGAAGGGGAAGTCGCAAAGATTCGCGAAATCAAGATCGTGGGTGCGCGCGCCTTTGCCGAAGACGATCTCCTCGATCAGTTCCAACTGACGACACCCGGGTGGTTCACCTGGTACACCAAGGCGGATCAATATTCGCGCGAAAAGCTTTCGCAGGATCTCGAAAACCTGCGCGCGTTCTATATGAACCAAGGGTATCTCGATTTTCGTATCGAATCGGCGAACGTCGCGATCTCACCCGACAAGCGCGACATCTTCATCACGATCGCGATCCACGAAGGCAAACCCTACCGGGTGAGCGGCGTCAAGCTCACGGGTGAATTCCCTGTGCCGGCGGAGGAATTGGTCGAGCGGGTGCAGCTCAAACCGGGTGACACCTATTCGCGGGAAAAACTGGAGCAGTCGATTCAGGGAATCACCGAGCGTTTGGGTGAGGAGGGGTATGCGTTCGCCAACGTCACGCCGGTTCCGCAAATCGACCGAGAAAAACAGACCGTGGCCTTTGCCCTTGCCGTTGACCCGGGACGGCGAATGTACGTGCGCCGCATCGAAATCGCTGGCAACAGCAAAACGCGCGATGAGGTGATTCGGCGTGAACTCCGGCAATTGGAAGGGGAATGGTACAACGTCGCGAAACTGAAGAAGTCGAAAGAGCGGGTGGAGCGGTTGGGCTATTTCGACGAGGTGCGCGTCGACACCCAGCCTGCGCCGGAGGTGAGCGACCAGCTCGACGTCAAGGTTCAGGTGAAGGAGCGCCCAACGGGGAACTTGATGATCGGTGCCGGTTTTTCGAGTGCGGAAAAATTGGTTCTCTCAGGTTCGATCTCGCAAGAAAATTTCCTGGGCACAGGCAAATCGGTGTCGCTCGGTCTTGATACCAGTAAAGCAAGCCGCACCTTTTCGCTCTCTTTTACCGATCCCTACTATACGATCGATGGGGTATCCGTCGGCTACGACCTCTATCATCGCACGTACGATCCCTCGAACGTGAGTTCGCTTTACGTTTCGAGCTACAAGACCAAATCGCTCGGCGCGGGGATACGGGTTGGCTGGCCGATTGCCGAAGAGGATCGCATCAACTTCGGCCTTTCGGTCGACCGCACCGAGATCGTCACCTACGACACGAGTCCGCAACGCTACATCGATTTTTGTACCCCCGGCTTGAGCGAATACGATTGTGGGGGGATTTTGACCCTTGCCGCTACCGCAGGTTGGGCACGCGATACGCGCGATTCCCGGTTATTGCCGACCAAGGGGATCTACCAGCGGCTGGTGGGCGAAATTGACCTCCCGCCGGGTGACGTCAAATTGTGGCGGATCACCGCGCAACACCAACACTGGTTCCCGGTGACCCGTAAAACCGCACTGATGCTCAACGCTGAGTTCAGTTACCAGAAAGCGTACGGCGGTAAAGCGGTACCGTTTTACCGCAACTTCTACGCCGGTGGCATTACCACCGTGCGCGGTTTTGCTGCTTCGTCGCTCGGGTTGAAAGACGAATACGGGGACGCGTACGGCGGGACGCGTCGCCTCATCCTCAACGCCGAATACTTCTTCCCGATGCCCGGGAGCGGCAGCGACCAATCGTTCCGTTGGTCGGTCTTCGTCGATTCGGGGTATGTCTGGGGTGAAGAAGAGAAGATGCGTTTGCAGGATTTGCGCGTGAGCGCTGGGGTTGGATTGACCTGGGTGTCGCCGATCGGTCCGTTGCGGTTCGCAGTAGCGGTACCGGTGCGGAAAGACATCAACGGGGTGCCGGACAAAACCGAGCGCTTCCAGTTCCAGTTGGGTGCGGTATTCTAAGATCTGTAGATGTATCACAACCACGAAAAAGGAGCATCATGAAACGTCGTTGGCAGCAAGCCGTAATGGCGGTGGCATTTTCGCTCGCGAGCCTTTCGGTGATGGCGCAAGCCAAAATCGGCTTCGTCAATTCGGAACGCCTGATCAAAGAGGCGGCGCCTGCGGTAGCAGCACAGAAGCGGCTCGAAAAAGAGTTCGAACCGCGCGACCGCGAGCTGAAGCGGATGGCGCAAGAGTTGCAGCAGCTACAACAGGAGCTCGACACCAAAGGCGCGTCGATGAGTGAGAACGAACGGCAACGCAAAGAACGGGCGTTTGCCGAGCTCAGTCGGGAATTCCAGCGCAAACAGCGCGAATTCCGCGAGGATCTCAACCAGCGCCGCAACGAAGAGTTGGTGCAGGTGCTTGATCTCGCGAACCAAGCGATCAAGCGCGTTGCGGAAAAGAAAGATCTCGATATCGTTTTCCAAGACGCGGTTTATGCCAACCCGCGGATCGATATCACGGATGACGTGATCAAAGCGCTGGAAAACGTCCGCTGAGCGAGACGGATGGCATTGACCGCAGCGGATTTGGCGACACGGCTCGGTGCCGTTCTCAACGGGGACGGTGCCGTAGCGGTGGAGCGAATCGCACCCCCTGACCGCGCCGATGCGCGGTCGTTGGCATTCATCGCCAACCCCCGTTACCTGGCGCAAGCGGCGACCACGCACGCGGCGATTCTGATCCTGCCCGAAGGGGTCGAAGCGCATGTTTCGCCGAACGTGCAAGCGGTGCTCTACTGTAGCGACCCATATCTGGCGTATGCCCGCGTCGCGCAGTGGCTCTATCCGTCACCGGAATTTCCGCCTCGAATCCACCCGACCGCCGTGGTGGAAGGGAAAGTGGCCGCAAGCGCCCATATCGGCCCGCAGGTTTATGTGGCCGCGGGCGCGGTGGTCGAAGACGATGTCGTGCTGGAAGCGGGCGTCAAAGTGGGAGCAGAAGCGACGATCGGTGCCGGAAGCTGGTTGGGTGCAAACGTCGTCGTCGGTGCACGGTGTCGACTGGGCGCACGGTGCCGAGTGCACCCCGGCGCGGTGATCGGTGCGGATGGTTTCGGTTTTGCCTGGGACCGAACCCACGCGCGGTGGGAGAAGATCCCGCAAGTGGGCCGGGTGGTGATCGGTGATGACGTCGAAATCGGCGCGAATACGACGATCGACCGTGGCGCGCTGGAAGATACCGTGATCGAAAGCGGTGTGAAGATCGACAACCTGGTGCAGATCGCGCACAACTGTCGAATCGGGCGCGCCACCGCGATCGCCGGGTGTGCTGGGTTGGCGGGAAGTACCGTGGTTGGCGCGCGGTGTCGGATCGGTGGCCAAGCCGGATTGGCGGGGCATCTCTCGATCGGTGACGATGTGACGATCGGTGCGGCGACGCTGGTGACGAGTTCGCTTCCCGACGGTGGCTTTTACGCGGGGCATCTCCCGGCGTTGCCGTACCGGGAATGGCAGAAGAACGCCGCGTGGTGGAAACGGTTGGCGGAAATCGGCAAATGGTGGCAGCGGAACAAGGACAAGCGATGATCGATATTCAGGAGATTCTGACCTATCTTCCCCATCGATACCCCTTTTTGTTGGTCGATCGGGTGCTCGAGTTGGACAAAGGGAAACGGATCGTCGCGCTCAAAAACGTGACCGTGAACGAACCCTTTTTTCCGGGCCATTTCCCCAACCAGCCGATTCTACCCGGTGTCTTGATCCTCGAGGCGCTCGCGCAAGCTGCAGCCGTGCTCTCTTTTGTGACGATGGAGCGCAAACCGACGCCCGACTCCGTCGTCTATTATGCCGGTATCGACAACGCGCGCTTCAAGCGGCCGGTGGTGCCAGGCGACCAACTGTTGCTCGAAGTGGAAATCCTGCGAACGATGCGCCACATCTGGCGCTACGCCGCCCGCGCACGGGTCGGCGAGGCATTGGCCGCAGAAGCGGAGATCCTCTGTGCCCTCAAAGAAGGGAAATGAGGCGCGTTCCGTGGGCGTTTCGATTCATCCCACCGCGATCGTCGACCCGAAAGCCGAACTGGGGCGTGGCGTTACCGTCGGTCCCTATGCAGTGATCGGCCCCCATGTCGTGTTGGGGGAGGAGTGTCACGTCGGCGCGCACTGTGTAATCGACGGCCATACGACGGTCGGCGCGCGCAACCGTTTCTTTCCGTTCTGCGCGATCGGGCTCGAACCGCAGGACAAGAAGTACCGCGGTGAGCCTACCCGCGTGGAGATCGGCAACGACAATACCTTCCGGGAATACTGCACCGTCAATAGCGGGACGGTGCAAGACCGCGGCGTGACGACGATCGGCGATGACAACTGGATCATGGCGTACGTTCATATTGCGCACGATTGCGTCGTTGGCTCGCACACGATCTTTGCCAACAACGCGACGCTCGGTGGTCACGTTCAGGTGGGGGATTGGGCGATCCTCGGGGGGTTCACGGGGGTGCATCAGTTCGTGC
This sequence comes from Hydrogenophilus thermoluteolus, assembly GCF_003574215.1. Classification (NCBI taxonomy): domain Bacteria; kingdom Pseudomonadati; phylum Pseudomonadota; class Hydrogenophilia; order Hydrogenophilales; family Hydrogenophilaceae; genus Hydrogenophilus; species Hydrogenophilus thermoluteolus. The sequence goes on from NZ_AP018558.1 coordinate 929,588, forward strand.
GCGTCGGTGCCCACAGCTTCTGCGGCGTGGGGACGGTACTGACGCAAGACCTGCCTCCGTACGTCACGGTAGCCGGGAATCCAGCGGTACCGCACGGCATCAACAGCGAAGGTCTGAGGCGGCGCGGTTTTTCGCCCGAGGCGGTTCGGGCGATCAAGCGTGCGTACAAGACGCTCTACCGTCAGGGGTTGTCTCTGAACGAAGCGATCGCGCAGATAGCGGCAGCGAGCGCCGAGTTCCCGGAACTCGAACCGCTCGTCGCATTTCTGCGCACACCGGGACGGGGTATCGTGCGCGGATGAGGGTTCCGTCGCCTCGCGTGGCGTTGGTTGCGGGCGAAGCGTCGGGTGATGCGATCGCGGCACCCGTGGTCCGTGCGTTGCGCGCCCAATTCCCCAAGATTTCCCTGTTTGGCGTAGGTGGTGAGCAACTCGCGGCTGCCGGCTGTGCCGTTCGCTGGTCGTATGAGCCGCTCGCGGTTCATGGTTTCGTCGATGCGATCCGACGGCTCCCTCAATTGTTGGCGTTCCGCCAGCAGCTTGCGCACACCTTCGCAGCGCAAGCGACCCATTTCCTGGGCGTCGACGCGCCCGATTTCAATTTGGGACTGGCTGAGCGGTTGCGCGCCCAAGGGGTGCGCACGGCACAGCTCGTGAGCCCTTCCGTTTGGGCGTGGCGGCGCGGACGCATTTCCAAGATCGTCCGGGCAGTCGAACTGCTCTTTTGTCTCTTTCCCTTCGAACCCAAGTGTTATGCCGGCACGGCGCTGCGCGCCGAATATGTGGGTCATCCATTGGCCGATCTCATTCCTCTGGAGCCCGATCGGAGTGCCGCGCGGCAACAGCTCGGGGTGGCCGATTCAGCACCGCTCTTGGCGTTACTGCCTGGCAGCCGCGAAGGGGAGTGGACACGTCTGGGGGCGATCTTCTTCGCGGCGGCGGAACGGGTGGCGCACGCGCTTCCCGGGCTTCAGGTGGTGGTGCCCACCGCGAACCCGCTCGGTGATCGGTACGCGGAAGCGCTGGCAGCGCGCTGGTCGGGGCGGGCACCGCTCAAGATCGTTCCGCGGCAAGCACATGCGGCGCTTGCCGCGGCCGATGTCGTATTGGTCGCGAGCGGCACCGCGACGTTGGAAGCAGCGCTCTTCAAGCGACCGATGGTGATTGCGTACCGTGTTTCCCCATGGCAGTATCGCTGGATGAAGCGCATGGCCTATTTGCCGTGGATCGGCCTACCCAATATCTTGTGCAACGAAACCGTGGTGCCGGAATTGATCCAAGACGCAGCCACTCCAGAGCGGCTAGCGAACGCCGTGCTTGCCTGGTTCGACGAACCCGAGCGCCAAACCGAGCTGCGTGCGCGGTTCATGGCGCTGCATGTGCAGCTGCGTCGCCAGATGGCCGAGCGTACCGCGGCGCTGCTCTCCGAGTGGGTCGCAGAAGGAGGGCACGGCGCCTCACGGGGTGGCCGATGATGGAGGCCAAGGGGATGGGATGTTTCTGCAATCCGTGGCAGATCGGTGTCGACGAGGTGGGGCGTGGCCCTTGGGCCGGACCGGTCTGTGCCGCCGCGGTAGTTTTGGGGGAACGGGGCTGCGCGCTTACTGGGTTGGTCGATTCGAAGCGTCTGAGCGCTCCCCGTCGGGAAGCATTGGCGGCAGCGATCGAGGCGGAGGCGCTAGCGGTCACGCGGGGCTGGGCAACCGTCGCCGAGATCGATACGTTGGGCATTTGGCCGGCGACGGCGTTGGCGATGACGCGTGCCGTTTCCGCGCTTTGGCACGCCCTCGACGCCTCCCCCGAACACAAGGCACAGGTTGCGCATTATCCGATCGCTGTCGATGGCAACCGCTTGCCGCAGTGGTCGTATCGTGCCGAGGCGGTGGTGCGCGGTGATGCGACGGTGGCAGCGATCGCTGCCGCGTCGATCGTCGCAAAAGTGGCGCGCGACCGACTGATGGTGGCGCTCGACGCCGACTACCCTGGCTATGGTTTTGCGCAGCACAAAGGGTATGGAACGGCGCAGCACCGCGAGGCGTTGCGCCGCTTGGGGGTGACGCCGGAGCATCGCCGGTCGTTCCAACCGGTAGCCGCGTTCCTGCAGGGCGAAGCGCCGTGAGAGACGACGCGGCGGTTCTGATCACGTCGCGGCATAACCCGCGTGTCAAGCGGTGGCGGGCCTGGCTCGAAAAAGGGAGCGTTCGCCGCATTGCCGATTGGGTCCTCTTGGAAGGCCCGCACCTCATCGAGGCTGCGCTCGCCGCAGGGTGGTGCATCCGCGAAGTGTGGTATGACGAGACGGGTGCCACCCGTCACGCAAGCCTGCTCGATCGGCTTCGCGCGCAGCATGTCGCACTGGTGCGCGTCACTGCCGCGGTGCTTACCGCAGTGAGCGACACGACCACACCGCAGGGGCTCATTGCCGAGGTGGCGAAACCGCAGTGGGACGTGGTGCATTGGGGTGACGGGGATCTCGTTATTATCGACGGCGTGCAAGAACCGGGCAATGTCGGCGCATTGCTGCGCGTTGCGGCGGCCGCTGGGTGCGCTGCGGCGTGGCTCGCACCCGGTTCGGCGCACGCGTGGTCGCCGAAGGTGTTGCGCGCAGCGATGGGGGCGCACATGGTCCTGCCCATCTTCGAAGGAGAGGTGCCCGACGCGGTCTGGCAGCCGTACGCGCGCCACCGCATGCTTTTTGCCACTGTGTTGTCGCCTGAGAGCCGCTCGCTCTATACACTCGATCTCACTGCCCCCGCCGCGTGGGTGTTCGGCAACGAAGGGGCAGGGGTGCGCTCGATCTGGCACGAACGAAGGGCAACCCCGGTGATTTTGCCGCTGGCGCCAGGCATCGAGTCACTCAATGTGGCTACCGCTGCTGCCGTTTTCCTCTTCGAAGCACGTCGGCAACGCACCGCACGCCGCGATTCTGTGGATCGGTCCCATTCGCCTCGTTCTCGTGATCGCTGAATTGGAGGAGAAACCCCGATGTTGATCGTCATTTCCCCTGCGAAAGCGCTCGATTTCGAAACCCAGGCGCCAATGCCTGCGCGGCAAGCCCCTGCGTTCGTCGATCGCGCCGCGATTTTGATCGAACGGTTACGGGCGCTCACCCCGCAGGAGGTGGCGCGGTTGATGGATCTTTCGGATGCACTTACCGCGCTCAACGTCGCACGATACCGGGCGTGGCAACCCGAGCATACGCCCGAAAACAGCGCGCCGGCGCTCTTTGCCTTCAACGGTGACGTCTATGAGGGATTGGCGGCGCGGACCTTGCCACCGGATGCGATCGAGTGGCTCGAAGACCACCTGCGAATCCTCTCGGGGCTCTATGGGGTGTTGCGACCGCTCGACGCGATGCAGCCCTACCGTCTGGAAATGGGCAGCCGTCTGGAGAATCCGGAAGGGAAGGATCTCTACGCGTTTTGGCGTACGACGGTGACGGAAAACCTGAAGCGCACGCTCGCCGCAATGGCCGCTACCGGAGAACCAGCGGTGCTCGTCAATTTGGCGTCGCAAGAGTATTTCAAAGCGGTCGACCCCAAGACGCTAGGCTTTCCAGTAATCACGCCGCAATTCGAAGACGAAAAGGGCGGGCAGTACCGGGTGATCAGCTTCTATGCGAAACGGGCGCGCGGTTTGATGGTACGTCACTTGGCCGAGTGTGCGCTCGCGCAGGGCCGTCTCGAACCGGAAGCGATCCTGCGTTTCGCCAAAGCGGGATACCATTACGTTCCAGAAATCTCTCGTCCGGATGCGCCGGTGTTTCGCCGTGAGGAAAAAGCAAGGAGCGTCGGCGATGCGTAAAAAACTGCCGATCGGTATCCAGAGTTTCCCTCAGATCCGCCGTGAAGGGTACTACTACGTCGATAAGACCCCTTTTTTGGCACGCATGGTCGAAAGCGGCGGCAAGTACTATTTTCTCTCCCGTCCGCGGCGCTTTGGCAAGTCGTTGCTGCTTGACACGATCGCGTGCGCCTTTTCCGGGCAGCGCGAACTCTTTGCGGCGCATGATGGGCGTGACGGCAGCGCGCCGCGCGAAGCGCTCTACCTGGCGGACCATTGGGACTGGAACCAACGCTACCCAGTGGTTCGGCTCTCGTTCGTCGAGGGGCCTTTGAACGACGAAGCGGAGCTAATCGAAGCGATCACACTGCAACTGAGCGAAAACGCACGGCGGTTGCAGGTACCGTTCGAGCCGACCCTACACCATTTCCGCAGCCAATTCGATCAGCTCCTCTGCCGCACCGCGGAGCACTACAACCAACCGGTGGTGGTGCTGGTGGACGAATACGACAAACCGATCCTCGACCATCTCACCAACCCCGAAGTCGCCTCCGTGATGCGCAACGCACTGCGCAACCTCTATAGTGTCCTCAAAGCGCGCAGCGACTGTCTGCGCTTCGTCTTCCTCACCGGAGTCTCCAAATTCAGCCAGGTGTCGCTCTTTTCCGGGCTCAACAACCTCAACGACATCACGGTCGATGACGACTTTGCGGCGATCTGTGGGTACACCGATACCGACCTCGACACCGTCTTTGCGCCGGAGTTTGCTGCGGCGGCGGCAGACGGGAAGCCGCTCGATCGCGAACGGGTGCGCTTCTGGTACAACGGCTACTGGTGGGGTGGTGTGGAGCGGGTCTATAACCCGTTCGACGTGCTCCTTTGCTTGGCCAAGCGCGAATATCGCCCGTGGTGGTTCGAAACCGCAACGCCGACCTTTTTGATCGAGCTCCTCAAAGCGCGTGGCTTTTTCACACCGCAACTGGAGCGCACCTACGCCACCCACCAACTGCTGGGCAGCTTCGACGTCGGGACGATGCCAAGCGAGACGCTCTTGTGGCAGACTGGGTACCTGACGATACGCAGCAAAGAGCAAGACCCAGCCGGCGAGACGACTTACTGGCTGGGGCTACCCAACCACGAAGTACGCAAAGCGCTCAACGAAGCGCTGGTCAATGCGCTGCTGCCTGAACCGCCCTATGCGCTTGCGCGCGACGTGGCGCGGGCGCTCTTCGAAGGGGATAGTGACACGCTCCAGGCACACATGAACCACCTCTTTGCCAGTATTCCCAGCTACTGGTACGACAAAGCAGGGAACTACGAAGGGTATTACGCAAGCGTTTTCTACAGCTTTCTGGCAAGCACCGGAGTGGCGCTTACCGCGGAAGCGGTGAAAGCGAAAACGCGGATCGACCTGGTGGTTCAAGCGGGTGCGACTGTCTGGGTGATCGAGTTCAAGGTCATCGAGGGCGATGAGGCCACCGGCGCGGCGCTTGCGCAGCTACATGCGCGCGACTACGCCGCTGCGTATCGCAACGCGCCGGGCGTGACGCGGGTGATCGAACTTGCGGTGGAGTTCAGCAAAACCACGCGGCAGATCGTGGGGTGGGAGGCACGTTAGCGGCAAAGCCACAGCGGGAGCGCTAGGCCGGCGGTCATCGAGATCAGGTTGAGTTCGGGCAGCAGCACCGCTTTCGGACGGTAACCAAGGCGAAGTCCCGCTTCCTGGAGCATCAAAAGGTCGTTCGCGCCGTCCCCTGCGGCAAGGATAGCGTCCGAGGTGCAGCCGAGCTTCGCCTGTGCGGCTTGGAGTGCCGATCGTTTCGCGGCAGCGTCGATGATTGGGCCGCGCAACCGTCCGGTGAGGCGTCCTTCAGGATCCACCTCCAGTTGGTTCGCTACATGGGCGTCGAAACCGAGCTCCGCTGCGATCGGCGCAGTGAAGTGGGTGAAGCCACCGGAGACCAGAAGGCAATAGACGCCCTGGGCTTTGAGCGCCGCGATGAGTTCCCGTGCCCCAGGTGTGTAGCGAACAGACTGGTGAAAAATGGGCGTGAGCGCTGCTTCGGGTAAGCCTCGTAAAAGAGCAACCCGAGCCGTGAGCGCTTCGCGAAAGTCGAGCTTCCCCTCCATTGCCGCTTCGGTGATTCGCGCCACTTCGGCTTTTTTGCCCACCGCTTCGGCGATTTCGTCGATGCACTCGACGGTGATGAGTGTCGAATCCATATCGGTGACGAAAAGGCGCAGCGCAGCAAAGTTCCACGAGGGAGACCACCAGCCCCAATCGCAGCGCGCTGCCGCGAGTTCATGGTCGAGCGCATGGGTTCGTGGAAGCGGCGCCGTGACTTCCAGTACGGCAGCGGGTTGCGGCAGCGGGGCAGCCGTGTGCGCGGTCGGAGTGCGATCCAGCGTTTGGTTCCCGAGATCGGGCGTAACGGGCAACCGGCGGTAGGGGAAACCTCGGGCGGTGAGCCACGCGGTTGCCGCGGGGGTTTCGAGGAGTCGCAGCTGTTGCGTCACGATACCGATCCGTTCCGTTTCCGTTCCGGCAGGACGTGCTGCAAGACCTCGTGTGCCGAGCGGATCATCGTCTCGGTGGTCGCCCAATCGACGCACGGGTCGGTGATCGAGCAGCCGTATTTCAGCGCTTCGCGCGGGCGCAGCGGTTGGTTGCCGGCCTCCAAGAAGCTTTCCACCATGAAACCGACGATCGAACCGTTCCCTTCCCGGATCTGATGGACGATATCTTTGAGCACAAGCGGTTGATACTCGGGTTTTTTCCACGAGTTGGCGTGCGAACAGTCGATCACGATGTTCGCCGGAAGCCTCGCTTTGGTGAGCGCTTGTTCGGCAAGGGAGACCGAGACCGAATCGTAGTTGGGGCGTCCGCCGCCACCGCGCAAAACGAGGTGGCCGTAGCGGTTGCCTTTGGTGCGGACGATCGCGGTGCGGCCGCTTTCGTCGATGCCCAAAAAGGCGTGGCGGTGCGAGGCGGAGAGGATCGCGTTGATCGCAACCTCGAGGCTACCGTCGGTGCTGTTTTTGAAGCCCACGGGGGTGGAGAGGCCAGAAGCCATTTCGCGGTGGGTTTGCGATTCGACCGTACGGGCGCCGATCGCCGTCCAACTGACCAGGTCACCATAGTACTGCGGTCCGATCGGGTCGAGCGCTTCGGTGGCCGCAGGAAGCCCCAGTTCGTTCACCGCCAAGAGGAACGCGCGCGCGCGCTTCATCCCGACGTCGATGCGAAACGAATCGTCTAGGAAAGGATCGTTGATGAACCCTTTCCAGCCGACGCTGGTGCGGGGTTTTTCGAAATAGACGCGCATCACCAGAACGATCGTCTCAGCGACTTCGTCGGCCAGCGCTTTGAGTTTGCGTGCGTAATCGAGACCGGCTTCGGGGTCGTGAATCGAACAGGGGCCAACGACCGCGAAGAGGCGACGGTCGGTTCCGTCGAGGATCGCGGTAAGCGTTTGTCGCGCGGTGGCAACGGTGGTTGCGGCGCGTTCCGTGAGCGGCAATGCGGTTTTGATCTCCGCAGGCGTCGGCATCGGCTCGAACGCCTCGATGTTGGTGTTTTCCAATAGGAATTGGATCATGGTCGCTCCCTGGTGGATGATTTTTGGCGTGGCACGGCAAAAGGGCAATTTTACGCAATTGTGGCGTGATTGGTTTGGGCCATTACCGATTGCACCAGGCGCTCAACGGCCGCGGCGCGCTCGGCATGCGTGGGAAACGTGCCGGTTCGGACCAAGGTGTCGCTGCCTTTGATCTGCACCGTTCGGTCGCTTTGGATGAGCGCGACCACTTTGGTCGGGTCTACGGGGGCATCGGTGGCGAATCGCACCAGGATCCGTTGCGCGTTGGCGTCGACGCGGGCTACCCGATACGGGAGCAACCGAATGCGCAGCCGATGGGTCGCGATGAGCGCAACGGCTTGCGGTGGCAGCGGCCCGAAGCGGTCGATCAGTTCGCTTTTGAGCGCATCGACCGCCTCGTCGTCGGCAGCGTCGGCGAGCCGTTTGTAGAGGTCGAGGCGCACCGCGATATCGGGACAATAGGTTTCGGGAAGCAACGCCGGTTCGCCCAAGGTGATTTCAGTGGTTACCGCAAACGCAGCAAGGAGCGACTCTGAGGCAGACGCATCGCTCTGTGCCGCTTTACCGGGCGCTTCTGACGTCGCGTTCTGCGCTTTGAGGCGACGAACCGCGTTTTGCAGCATCTGGGTAAAGAGCGCGAATCCGACCGATTCGATCGCGCCCGATTGCGCTTCGCCCAAGATTTCCCCTGCGCCGCGAATCTCCAGATCGTGCATCGCCAGGGTGAAACCGCCGCCGAGCGATTCCGCTTGCGCGATCGCCTCCAACCGCCGCGCACCGGCAGCGGTCGGCTTGATGTGTGGGTCGAGCATCAGATAGGCGAACGCTTGGTGGTGGCTGCGACCGACCCGCCCCCGCAATTGGTGCAGTTGCGCCAGTCCAAAGCGGTCGGCGCGTTCGATCAGGATGGTGTTCGCGTTGGGGATGTCGATACCGGTTTCGATGATGGTGGTGCAAAGAAGCACCTGCAACCGCTGGTGGATGAAGTCGCGCATCACCCGTTCGAGCTCGATTTCGCTCATTTGGCCGTGCACGACGCCGATCCGGACGTTGGGCAGCAATTTTTGCAACGCTTCGAGCGCATTGCCGATGGTGCGCACCTCGTTGTGCACATAGAAGACTTGACCGCCACGCCGCAATTCACGCGCAACGGCTTCGCGAATGAGCGCGTCGCTCTTTTTGACGACGAACGTTTTGACCGCAAGCCGTTTCGCCGGGGGGGTGGCAATTACCGAAAAGTCGCGCACCCCTTCGAGCGCCATCCCGAGCGTGCGGGGAATCGGTGTGGCCGAAAGGGAAAGGGTATGGACGTGCGCGCAGAAGGTACGCAGCGCCTCTTTCTGGCGCACGCCGAAGCGATGCTCTTCGTCGATGATCACCAAGCCGAGCCGCGCAAAGCGCACGTCGGGCTGAATGAGGCGATGAGTGCCGATGACGATGTCGACGGTACCATCGGCAAGCGCCGCCAACGTCGCTTTCTGGTTTTTGCTGCTGGTAAAGCGCGAGAGCTCGGCAATTTGGAGCGGCCAACCGGCAAAGCGGTTGCGAAAGGTTTGGGTGTGCTGTTCGGCCAACAGGGTAGTTGGCGTGAGGATCGCCACCTGGCGCCCGTTCATCGCGGCAAGGAACGCGGCGCGAAGCGCCACTTCGGTTTTCCCGAAACCGACGTCGCCGCACACCAACCGATCCATCACTTTGCCAGAGGTGAGGTCGGCGATCACCGCGTCGATCGCGGCTTGTTGGTCGGGCGTGGTTTCGAACGGAAAACCGGCGGCGAACGCTTCATAGCTGGCGGCGTCGAATGCGAACCGTTCGCCACCGCGCGCGGCCCGCTCAGCATAGAGCGCCAGGAGCTCTGCCGCGGTATCGTGCGCTTTTTCCGCCGCTTTGCGTTTCTCTTTTTCCCACTGACCGGAACCGAGTTCGTGAAGCGGCACCGTTTCGGGGTCGGTTCCCAGGTAGCGGCCAATGAGCGCCAGTTGGGTCACCGGGACGTAGAGCGCGGCGCCCCCCGCATATTCGAGGTGGAGGAATTCCGCTTCACCCTCAGGGCCGGCAAGGCGCACGAGGCCTCGGTAGCGTCCGATTCCGTGTTCGAGGTGCACGACAGGGGCACCGGGGGTGAGTTCGGTGAGGTCGCGAATCCACGCCTCGGGATCGTGTGCGGCGTGTTTGCGTTTCGTTCCCCCTTTGCGCCGCACCAGATGCGCGAAGAGCTCCGCTTCACCGAAAAAGGCGAGGCGCCGTTCCGCGTCGAGAAAGCCGTTTTCCACGGGCGCGACCGTGAGCGCAAGTGGCGGTCTTTCTGCCAGGAAGGTTTCCCACTCGCGCACGTCGCTCGGTTCCCAGCCCACCGCGCGCAATTTTTCGCGCACCGTTTCGCGACGTCCTTCGCTGGAAACGGCAAGGAGCACGGTCCAGTCGCGGTGGGTGTCGAGCCATGCGGCCAATGCAGCAGCCGGTTGTTCGGCGCGCGCATCGAGGGCGATGGGGGGGAGTTCGTCCTCAGCGTGTTCGGGAAGCGCGAGGTCGATCCGCGCACAGGCAGAGAGCCGTCCGTGAAATGCCTCGGGCGGCGCCATCCAGGCGTCTGGTGGCAGCAGCGGGCGATCCGGGTCGGTGTTGAGCAGCCGGTAGCGGTCGAGCGCTTCTTGCCAATCGGCCGTGACGGTTTCGGCAACGGGGCCCAAGGTAACCCACAACGCGTCGGGCAGATAGTCGAAGAGCGTGGCGGTCTTGTCGAAAAAGAGCGGCAGATAGTATTCGATCCCAGCGGGCAGCAACCCCTGACTGACCTGTTTGTAGAGGGCCACTTTGCTGGGATCGCCCTCGAAGGTTTCGCGAAAACGGCGGCGGAAGGTCGTGCGGCCGTCGTCGTCGGTCGGGAATTCGCGTGCCGGCAAGAGTTCGATCGCCTCCACCGGGTAGAGCGTGCGCTGGGTGTCGGGGTCGAACGTTTTGATCGTTTCGATCTCGTCGTCGAAGAGTTCGAGCCGATAAGGAAGCGCTGCGCCCATCGGGTAGAGGTCGATGATCCCGCCTCGGATCGCGAACTCTCCTGGGCGAAGCACCTGGGCCGCCGGTTCGTATCCGGCCAGGGTCAGTTGGGCTTTGAACGCCGCAAGGTCGAGCGTTTCCCCCTTGCGGATGCGGAACATGCGGCCGGCGACAAACGCCGGTGGCGTGAGCCGCGGCAGCGCAGCGGCCACCGAAGTGACGACGACGTCGACCCCCTGCTGCGTGATGGCAAAGAGCGTCGCCAGCCGTTCGGAGATCAGGTCTTGGTGTGGGGAAAAGGGATCGTAGGGTAGCGTTTCCCAGTCGGGAAAGTGGCAAACGCGGAGCATCGGTGCAAAAAAGGTGAGTTCGGCTTGGATCCGGAGCGTCTCGGCGGCATTTGCCGCCAGCAGAACGAGCGGTGCGCGTGTGCGGCGCTTCAATTCCGCAAGGTAGGGAGCAGCGAGTCCAGAGTAGGGGAGCGGCAGTTTCGCCCGTTGCCCCGCTTTTGGGAGATGAAAGGAGTCAGGAATCATGGGCGGGGATTATACCGCCCAGCCATTCGGAGACGACGGTGACGACGCGATCCGCGACTGCCGGTGAGACCATTTCGGGATCCGTATCTGTCTCGATTTCCGTCCATACCTTTTGTTGGGCAGGGATCAATGCCCAGGCACTCTGATTGGGTAGGTTGAGGTTGCTGTTCGCTGCGGTAACGAGCTGAATCGGCAAATCCCACTGACGCAAGACCGACGCGCCCGCAAGATCGAGTCGCCCAAAGGGGGCCGAGAGCGCGCGAAAGCGCGCCGGGGCGTGATCGATGAGCCGCATCGCTGCTGCGGCAGCAGTGCCCCAACCGACTGCGACCAGAAGGTCGGCAATCGGAGCCAGGAAGGGTTGGTGGTCGAGCCATTCCAAGGTCTTATGGCACCGTTCGGTAAGTTCAGCGATCTGAAAACTGCGCTCTTCGCTGTGTTCGGCCTCGATCGTAGGAATGAGCGCAACCGTGAGCGTTGCCCATCCTTGTGCTTTGAGGGGTTCGACCAAGGGAGTGAGAGGCAGGTCGATCAACCGCGGAACGACGGTTGGGTCGAAAAGAAGCGCCAAGCCGTGGCATTCATCGTGATAGGCAAGCTCGGCATCGAGCCAGAGTCCGCGCTCGATCTTGATCCCAACGGCGAGGTGGCGGTGTCGTTTCATCGCGGTTTCCAAAGAAAACGGGGGTTTCTGAGTCGCTTGCTTACGCCGTCAGCCGGATGGGGATGCGCCGATTGCCGAAGTGCCCCGGTGCGCGGGGGAAACGCCCTTCCAAGGGTCGGTGACAGTCGGGACAGTCTCCTTCGGGGGTGAGGCGATAGGCGGAGATCGCGTAGCCGTCGCGCGTGATCAACGCAGCGCCGCACCCGGGACAGAAGGTCGTACTGCCTTCGCGATCCCAGATGTTCCCGGTATAGACGTGCCACAATCCTTCTGCTTTGGCAATCGCTTGAGCGCGTAGGAGCGTTTGTGGCGGGGTGGGCGGAAGGTCGCGCAATTTGAAATCGGGGTGGAACGCGGTGAGGTGGAGCGGAACGTAGGGTGTCAGCGCGTCGCGGATCCAACGGGCGAGCGCGCGGATTTCGTCGTCGCTGTCGTTGAGCGTGGGTATGATGAGTGTGGTGACCTCGACCCAGACCGTGGTGTGATGGACCAGGTATTTCAAGGTCTCTTTGACCGGTTCGATGTGGCCGCCGCAATAGCGTTGGTAAAAGTGTTCCGTGAATGCCTTGAGATCGACGTTCGCGGCATCCATGACACTGAAGAACGGAGCATACGCTTCGGGCTCGATATAGCCGTTCGTCACCGCAACGGTGTAGAGCCCCACTTCGTGTGCGGCACGCGCGCAATCGATCGCATATTCTGCAAAAATGATCGGGTCGTTGTAGGTAAAGGCGATGCCCGCGGCGCCCGTGGCTTTCGCTGCGGCGACGATGGTTTCTGGGGTGCCTTCGTCGCCAATCGTCGCGTCGAGCGCTTTCGCAGCGGAAATCGACCAGTTCTGACAGTATTTGCATGCCAGGTTACAGCCCGCGGTGCCGAAAGAGAGCACGGCGGTACCGGGGTAGAAGTGGTTGAGGGGTTTTTTCTCGATCGGGTCGAGACAAAAACCGGTAGAGCGGCCGTAGGTGGTGAGCACCATGCGTCCGGCGTCGTTTGCGCGCACCAGACATGCGCCGTGTTGCCCCGGGCGCAGTTTACACCGCCGTGGGCAGAGGGTGCATTCCAGACGACCGTCGGCAAGCAGGCGCCAAAATTGTGCCGGGTAGCTCATTGTGGTGCTCCTTTTGGTGACGCCCCATTGGGCTGAGCGGGTTCGTGCCACGCGGTCACGGAGTAGCGCCACGCCTTCAGTCCCGGAACGGGACGAAAGGGGTCGAGCCCAGCCTTCTGTTTGAGCGCAGCCAGAAAGGCTTCTGGATCCGGGAGTTGCTTCCAGACTTGGGGGAGAAAGGTGGCGCGGTAGGGACCAGCCGCGAGGATCAATCCGTCCTGGTGGGGGCGCAGTTGCGCAATCAGCGCCGTTTCGTCGGTGAATGTGAGGGGTTCTGGCGGAGAGAGTAGGGACACTTCCAGCGTGATCGACGGCCATTCGTGGCGCGAGAGGGGCGGAAAGCGGGGATCTTCGAACGCGGCAGCGAGCGCGTTGGCGCGCACGTCTTCGCGAAGGGGGCGGTAGGCTTCCAGAGAACCGATGCACCCTCGGAGTTGGTGGTTCTGAGTGAGCGTGACGAAGGTCGCGCCAGGAGTGTCGAGTCGTGGGTCTTCCGGCACGCTCAGTGATTCGCCCGTCAGTGCGTGATGGATCGCGGCACGCGCATGCGCAAGCAGCGCATACCCGAGTGAGTCGTCGATGGTGGGGGCGTCGGCGATTGGCTTCGCGGTCATTTTTTCCTCAATGCAGGTGCGTGGCGGCGCCGTGTGCGGGAAACCACGCGACACTGGCGTAACCGACGACGCGGTCGAGTGGCCCTTCCGTGTCGGCACTCGTGCCGTACGCGATCAGTTCCGGGGTGAGACCGTGCTGCTTGGCAGCGATCAGCAGTGCGTCGATCGCGGTCGAACCGCAGGCGTCGTCGGGTTCCAACGTCGGATCGAACGCCAAGATGCGTTGCAGTGTTCGTTGATCGAGCGCACGCGCCTCGGCGTCGGGGTGGTAATGGGAGAGGTCGGAACTCACCACGATCAGGGTTTCCGGCCCGCCCCACAACTGCGTCATCACCTCAGCCACTTTGTGCGGTTCAACCCAGCCGACGACGAACGGGACGATCGCGAAATCGTCGAGGATTTGCTGCAGGAACGGGAGTTGGACCTCGAGCGCGTGTTCCAGCAGGTGCGCGCGCTCGCTCCGTTCGACGTCGGGATGCTGCAGCGCAACAGCGGAGGCTGCGACATCGACTGGAACGTCACCGAGTGGCGTTCGGAAAGCCGAAGTTTCCGGTAGCGCCAGACCCAACACGGGGACCCGGTGGGCTGGACCGAAGAGCACCACGCGCCGGATGCGATCCGAAAACGGGATGAGTAATCGATAGGCTTGCGCTGCGATCGGCCCCGAATAGACGTAACCGGCGTGGGGGACGATCAAAGCCTTGGGCGGAACGTCGGACCGTGGAACGGGAGGGGTTCGCCGCAAAAACGCGGCAATTTGCGCTGCGAGCGTCGTCGGGTCGGAAGGGTAGAAGAGCCCGCTCACAGCAGGTTGCCGGGTCGTTGCTCTTTGATGCATCGCGCTTCGTATCCTAAGGCTGGGATACGAATCAATATAGTGCTAATGCGCGCCGATTTCCAGCGGATAATCGGCCCAGCAGTTGGGGGTTTCGTACAGGCGGACGCGCGCCAGACGCAAATGGCGGCCGTAACGCGCGCGGAAATGGGGTGCTAGGGTAGTGAATGCAATGCGCGCCAGGTTCTCTGCGGTCGGGATCACATCGAGACGCACGGTGCGGTGGTTTGGCAATACCGCATCAATTGCGTCGGCAACCGGGTCTTCGTTCCACACCAGGAACGCATGGTCCCAGTGGCCGACGAGTTGCTCCCACGCGATTCGCTTGACGTCGCCGAAATCCATCACCATTCCCCGTTCGGGAGACCCCGGCGTTTGGTCGGGCATGCCGACGAGCGTCAATTCGAGGACGTACCGGTGGCCATGGACGTGGCGGCAGAGGCTCCTGTGGTCTGGAATCCGGTGGCCAGCGTCGAACTCGAGCCGCCGGGTGATCGCAAATTCGGCTTCAACGCCAGGGGGCAGATCCGGTTGCCGTTCAAGTGTCACGATGCAGTCCCTTCAGCCATGCGCTTCCGGCCGCATCGCGGGGAAGAGGATCACGTCGCGAATGTTCGGCGAATCGGTGAGCAGCATCACCAGACGGTCGATTCCTACCCCGCAACCGCCCGTGGGGGGAAGGCCATACTCGAGCGCGCGGATATAGTCGGCGTCGAAATACATCGCTTCGTCGTCCCCCGCCTCTTTGGCGCGCACTTGGGCGCGAAAGCGTTCGGCTTGGTCGTCGGGGTCGTTGAGTTCCGAAAAACCATTGGCGATCTCGCGCCCGGCGATGAAGAGTTCGAACCGTTCTGCGATCTCTGGGTTGGTGTCGCTGCGTCGCGCCAGCGGTGAGACTTCAGCGGGGTAGTCGACGATGAAGGTGGGGTCGAAGAGTTCGCTTTCGGTGGTCTCTTCGAAAAGCGCCAGTTGCAGCGCGCCCACCCCTTGCTCGGGGCGGGTTTCGACTCCCAATTCGTGGAGTTTTGCGCGTAACCAGTCGGGGTCGTTGAGCTGAGCCAGCGACCAACCGGGATGGACGTGGTGAATGGCTTCGACGATCGTCATGCGCGCAAAGGGGCGAGAAAGGTCGAGGGTGCGCCCCTGATAGACGAACGTTTCGCTGCCGAGTGCCACCCGCGCGGCGTGGCGCAGCAACCCTTCGGTAAAGTCCATGATTTTGCGGTAGTCGGCGTACGCTTCGTAGAACTCCATCATCGTGAATTCCGGGTTGTGGCGCGGGCTCAACCCTTCGTTGCGGAAGTTGCGGTTGATTTCGAAGACCTTCTCGAAGCCGCCCACGACCAACCGTTTGAGGTAGAGCTCTGGCGCGATGCGCAGGTACATCGCCATATCGAGCGCGTTGTGGTGGGTGACGAACGGGCGCGCGTTCGCGCCACCGGGGATCGGGTGGAGCATCGGTGTCTCCACTTCGAGGAACCCATATTCGACCATGTAGTTGCGGATGGCCTGGATGAGGCGACTGCGCGCAACGAACCGCAGCCGCGTCTCTTCGCTCATGATGAGGTCGACGTAGCGTTGCCGATATTTGAGTTCTTGATCGGCGATCCCATGGTACTTGTCGGGAAGCGGGCGCAGGTTTTTCGTCAGCAACCGGATCGATTCGGCGTGGATGGTCAGTTCCCCGGTGCGCGTTTTGAAGAGCGTCCCCGAAACGCCGACGATGTCGCCGATGTCCCAATGTTTGAAGTCTGCATAGCAGTCTGCACCGACCGAATCCCGTGCGACATAGACCTGGATGCGGCCCGACATGTCCTGAAGGGTGATGAAACTGGCTTTGCCCATCACCCGTTTGAGCATGATGCGGCCGGCAACGACTGCCGAAACGCGCAATTGCTCGAGTTCTTCCTGGCTTTTTTCCTCGTAGGCCTCCGCCAGTTTTGCGGCATAATGAAGACGTTCGAAATCGTTGGGGTAGGCAATGCCCTGTTCACGCAACGCAGCCAGTTTGCGCCGGCGCTCTTCCATCACGGTGTTGAGTTCGTGTTGAGCGGTGGATTCGTTCATCGTGCCAACCATTCCGGGAAAAGAGACCGACGCGAATTGTCGCACGCGGCGCCCCTTTGCGCAAAGTGAGGTGTGAGATGGAACTCTTTTGGCGTCTCTATCGCTGGGTTGAGGCAACCTTCTTCAATACGCTCACCAAAAAGCTCGCGAGCATCGTTTCGGTTGCCCTCTTTGCGGGTGGGTTTTGGTGGTTGTTTACCGCGCTGGAGTCTCGTTTGGTTGCGGCGGGTGTCGAAGCCGCGCAGGTATCGCAAATCTTTGCCGAGGTCACGCCGTGGTTCTGGGGGCTTTGGGGCGCACTCCTGCTGTACGCCGTTTTTCTGGTCTGGTACCTGCGCTATCTCATCGTGCGTCCGGTGCGTACGATGACGCACATCTTCGAGACGTTGGGCAACGACCGGCGTCTCGGAGATCTTTCGATCGATTTGCCCGAATTGTCGCAAGACGAACTCAGCGAACTCGCGCGCGCGTACAACGCGTTCGCCAAGCGGATGCGGCAGATGATCGTCGAGCTGCGTGCGTCGGGGCTCG
This sequence comes from Hydrogenophilus thermoluteolus, assembly GCF_003574215.1. Lineage (NCBI taxonomy): Bacteria > Pseudomonadati > Pseudomonadota > Hydrogenophilia > Hydrogenophilales > Hydrogenophilaceae > Hydrogenophilus > Hydrogenophilus thermoluteolus. The sequence continues at coordinate 946,324 of NZ_AP018558.1, forward strand.
AAACCGGTCAAGCGGCAGTGGTTACCGAAAACGAAATCGAAACGGCGGCGAAACGGGTAGAGGCACAGCGCAACGCAGCAGCCGATGCGCAACGGGCAAGCGAAGCGATCGTTTCGGCGAACCGTTCGGTCTTGGCGAAGACGGAACATCTCGACGAAATGATGCATCGCAATTTGGATCGGGTTGCCGAGGCGGTCGAAGCGCTGCGTGGTTCCGTGGCGAAGGTGAAGGTGGCGCGCGAAGGCGTGGCCGCGTTCAATGGGCAAGTGGAAGAGATCATGGCGCGTGCCAAGGAAGTTCGCGGAATCGCCGACCTGATCCGCGACATCGCGGATCAGACGAACCTATTGGCGCTCAATGCGTCGATCGAAGCGGCACGTGCCGGGGAGATGGGGCGTGGCTTTGCGGTGGTCGCCGATGAGGTGCGCAAACTCGCCGAGCGGGTCAATGTCGCGACGAGCGACATCTACCGCGATCTCGATTTAATGCTTACCGAGGTGCAGAAGACGCAAGCTCAGGGGGAGACGATCGTCGATCGTGTCCGTCAGACCGAAGCGGACATCGAAGCGACCAATACGCTTTTCGAATCGATGGCAGCGGAGTTGAACGCGAGTCGCGTTGCCCTCGACGAGATCGTCGACGCCTCGAAGACGATGAGCGTGGCCAACGAGGACGCCGCGAAACAGGTGAAGGAAATCGTGCAGGCGAGCGAAGCAGTCACCCAAGTGATCGACACAAGCCGCCAGCATATGGAGCAGCTGGAAGCACGAACGGAGCAAACGCTCGAACTGCTTTCTCGCTACCGGATCGGCTTTGGACGGCTCGACCACGCAGTGACCGAAACGCGGCGCTTCCGCGATCGTGTCCAAGACATTCTGACGGAAATGGCGACAGAGGGCATCGACATTTTCGATCGCAACTACCAACCCTACCTCAATTGCGAACCGCCCAAATTCAAATTGGCTTGGAGTGACGAGTTCGTGCGACGGGCGCAAGGGTTGCTCGATGAGACGCTACTGCGCATCCCGAACGCAGTATTTGCCGTTGCGGTCAATACCGATGGCTATCTTTCTGCGCACAACAAGAAGTTCAGCCAGCCGCTCACCGGTGACCCAGCCAAAGACCTGGTGGGAAACCGGACATATCGCAAGTTTACCAACCACCACGAGTTGCGGGCAGCGCAAAACGAACGGCCGATCCTGTTGCAGACGTACCGGCGCGACACGGGCGAAATCCTTGCCGACATCGCGATGCCGATTTACGTCAATGGTCGTTTGTGGGGCAACGTTCGGGTCGGTCTCCCCATCCCCGTACTGCTGGAACAATGAAACCGCATTGCGGCTTGAGCCATCGGAGGGCCTTCTCCGCGTCTTAACCGCTCTTTTGCCATAACTTTCTTGCGCGTATGCTGTTTCCTACTATAATGGAAAAATGATGAGACGATAATGGCAATAGGCCATGGCCGAAGCGACTGACCAAAACGGCTCGACAACACCGGTTCCCATTTTGCGCCAGGTTTTCGCAGTAGTTCTTGCTGGAGGGGAGGGGAATCGCCTGAAGCACCTCACGCGCTGGCGCGCCAAGCCTGCGGTTCCTTTTGGCGGAAAGTACCGAATCATCGATTTCCCATTGTCGAATTGCGTCAATTCCGGGATTGCGCGCGTTGCGGTTCTCACACAGTACAAGGCGCAATCGCTGATTCGCCACCTTCAGCGGGCGTGGAATTTTCTCCGCCACGAAGTCGGGGAGTTCATCGAGATCGTTCCTGCGCAGCAACGGATGGGGAAGGAGTGGTATCTGGGCACCGCTGACGCGGTGGCACAAAATCTCGACCTGCTGCGCCGCCACCGTCCGCGTTATATCCTCATTCTGGCCGGCGATCACGTCTATACGATGGACTACGCGCGGATGCTTGCCAGCCACGTCGAACGACGTGCGGAAATCACCATCGCGTGCATTCCCGTGCCGCTTGCACAAGCCTCCCATTTCGGGGTGATGGCGGTGGATGAGGAGAACCGGGTGGTCCGCTTCGTGGAAAAGCCATCGCAGCCGGAGCCGATCCCAGGCCAACCCGAGATGGCGTTGGCGTCGATGGGTATCTATCTCTTCGACGCGGAATATCTCTATGCGCTTCTTCTCGAAGATCGCGACCGTGCCGATTCCACCCACGATTTCGGGCGCGATCTCATCCCGCACGCGTTGCAGCGGGGCGATCGCCTTTTTGCCTACCGTTTCGTCAATGAAGCGGGAAAACCCGACTACTGGCGCGACGTGGGGACGATCGAATCGTACTGGCGAGCCAACATGGATCTCTGCGCGATCGAGCCGCCGCTCAACCTCTACGATCGCAACTGGCCGATTTGGACCTACCAGGCGCAGCGGCCGCCAGCGAAATTCGCATTCGACGACGAGGGGCGGCGTGGCATGGCGGTGGACTCCCTCGTCTCCGCCGGTTGCATCCTCTCCGGCGCGGTCGCGCGCCGCTCGATCCTCTTTACCAATACCTTCTTGCACAGTTACTCGACGGTGGAGGAATCGGTGCTGTTGCCCAATGTCGAAGTGGGGCGGAATGCGAAGATTCGCCGCGCGATCATCGACAAACATTGCCGCATCCCGCCGGGGATGGAGATCGGTTTCGATCGGGAAGCCGATCGCGAACGATTCTACTGCTGCCCCCAATCGGGTCTGGTCGTCGTCACGCCGGAAATGCTTGGTCAGTCGTTTCGCCACTACGATCCGCAGGAGGATTTCTGATGGGCAATCGGTTGGGGGTGGCACTGCTCTGGCATCTGCATCAGCCCTATTACAAAGAGCCGGACGGGCGCTACCGTTTGCCATGGGTCTACCTCCATGCCATCAAGGACTACGCCGAGATGGCGGCGCATCTCGAAGCGCACCCGGCGGCGAAAGCGACGGTCAATTGGACGCCGACCCTCTTGACGCAGTTGTCCGATTACGCTGTGCGCCTTGCCCGTTTTCTCGACCATGGCGAACCGGTCGGTGACCGCCTGCTCGACTGGCTGAGCGGTGCTGTCCCGCTTCCCGAGGATCTCGAAGGCAGACGTCAAGTAGTTCAAGCGTGCCGCCGCGCCAATCCACCGACGATGGTCCATCCCCATCCCCACTTCCACCACCTCCTGGCTTGGGTCGAGGAGGGGGGGTTCGGTTGCTGTTGCGAACGGTTGCGCTACCTCAACGATCAGTTCCTCTACGATCTCCTCACTTGGTACCACCTGGCGTGGTGCGGGGTGTCGCTGCGGCAAAAGGAGCCGACGCTGCAAAGGCTCGCCGCGCAAGCCGCTGCTTTTTCTGGGGAAGATCGGCGTGCGTTGGTGCGCGTCATCGCCGAGACGATCGCAACGCTCCCCGAGCGCTATCGGCGACTTGCCGAACGCGGACAGATCGAGCTTTCTTTGACCCCTTACGGCCATCCGATCGCGCCGCTGCTCCTCGATTTTGCCGCGGCGCACGAAAGCCGCCCGCAAGATCCGCTCCCTGAAAAGAATTATCCGGGAGGAGCGGAACGCCTGCGCTGGCATCTGGATGCCGGTTTCGCGCTGTTCGAGGAGCTGTTTGGCTTCAGACCGAACGGTCTTTGGCCAGCCGAAGGGGCGATTTGCGAGCGTTCGCTCGCGCTTTTTGCCGAATACGGCGTACAGTGGTGCGCAAGTGGCGAAAAGGTATGGTTCGCATCGGCGCAGGCAAGCGGCTGGGACACCGACTATCTTGCGAGCAAACACGGGCTCTTTGCGCCGATCGCCTGGCGCGATCAACCGCTCCGCCTTTTCTTCCGCGACGACGGTCTGTCCGACATGATCGGATTCACCTACCAGCATTGGCGCGCCGAAGACGCGGTAGAACACCTGGTTGCCGCGCTCGAGCGAATTGCTGCCAGCTATGGCGCGGAAGCGGGCGAGCATACGGTCCTCATCGCGCTCGATGGGGAAAATGCCTGGGAGTACTACCCGAACAACGGCTGGGATTTCCTCACGCTCCTTTATGAGCGGCTAAGCCACCACCCGAAACTTGTGATGCGTACCGTCAGCGAGGCGGTCGCGGCACGGCACGAACCGAATCGCCTGGAACGGGTCCGCGCAGGCAGCTGGGTTCAGGGCAACCTGGCCACGTGGATCGGCAGCGACGCGAAAAATCGTGCGTGGGCTGCGCTGGTTGCGCTCAAAGAGGCGATCGACGCCCGGTGGGCGACGTGGGACGAAGCGCGACGTGCGGTGGTTGCCCAGCAGCTTGCTTATTGTGAGGCGTCGGATTGGTTCTGGTGGTTTGCTGACCACAATCCCTTGGAGGCGGTCACCGAGTTCGATTTCCTTTTCCGCGCGCATCTTGCCGAGGCGTACCGTTTGCTCGGTTCGGCGCCGCCGGAAGCGCTCGCGCAGCCATTTGCGACCGGAGGGGGGGCTGCGGAGCTGGGAGGGACGATGCAGCGCGCACAATGACGATTCGCCAAAAAAGGGGGGGAGGATGGTCCGGGAATGGCTGGAGCGGCGCGCAGCGGGGGTGCTGCTGCACCCCACAGCGCTTGCGGGGGACGACGGACTCACCGAAGCGCGGGTGCGCGCGTTCGTTGCGTGGATGGCGCAGGCGGGGCTGCGGTTGTGGCAGATCCTGCCGATCCATCCGCCGCGTCATGTCTCTCCTTACGAGTGCGTGACCAGTTTCGCGGTGAATGAGCGGCTTTTTGCCGCCGAGTGGTTGCAGCGCACCTTGCCGCCGCAGGAGACGGTGGAATCGGCGCTGCAGGGCGAGGTGTGGCTGAGCGGAGAGAGCGGTCTGGCCTCGCCGGGGCTTGCCCCTTTTGCGCCGGTAATCGCGCGTGAGCGGGTGAAATACGCGCTCTTTTGTTATTATGCGCACCAATTCCCGGATCGCCCATTCTGGGCATGGCCGCCTGATCTGGCGCTGTTTCGGGAGGACGAACAGCTCCCCCCCGAAGCGCGCGGTTGGTTGACGGCGAAAATGGCGCGGCTCCTTGCTGCCGAGCGCGCATGGCAGCAGGTCCTGGCGCTGGTTCATGAGGCGGGCATCTGGGTAGTTGGTGATCTCCCTTTTTTCGTCGCAGCCAATAGCGCCGACGTCTGGGGCAACCGCGCTTACTTCTTGCTGCAATCCGACGGCTCCCCCGCTTTTGTTGCCGGGGTTCCGCCAGACTATTTCAGCGCCAGCGGTCAGCGCTGGGGGAATCCCCAGTACGACTGGGGCATGCTGCGCGAGACCGAATTTGGCTGGTGGCGCGCCCGGCTCGCCGCTCAACTGTCGTGGTGCGACGGGGTACGGTTGGACCATTTTCGCGGTTACCAAGCGGTCTGGTCGATCCCGGAAGACGCGCCGACAGCCGAGACGGGCTGCTGGGTGCCGGTTCCGGGTGACGCGCTCTTTGCGCGCGTTCGCACCGATTGCGGCGGCGAACCGCTGCCGTTCATCGCCGAGGACCTCGGGATCATCACCGACGAGGTGCGCGCGCTCCAAGCGGCATTCCATCTCCCCGGCATTTCGGTGTTGCAGTTCGGCTTCGACGGTCTGCCGGGTAATCCCCATGCGCCGCACGCGATTCCCGAATGGCAGTGGGTGATGACCGGGACGCACGACAACGCGACGACGCTCGAGTGGTGGAACGGGATCGAGGATGGGGGCTATCGCGAGTGGATCCTGGCGCAGTTGCCTCATAGCGACGATCCGATGCCGTGGCCGATGATCGACGCGGCGCTGGCAAGCCGCGCACGCTGGGCGGTGATCCCGATTGCCGATTGGCTCGGTTTGGGGGCTGAGGCGCGCTTCAACGTTCCGGGCACGGTGAATGAGCGCAATTGGCGTTGGCGGGTTCCGGAAGGGGCGTTGCGTGTCGAACTGGCACAGCGCATCCGCGACCGCGTCGAACGCTTTGCGCGCGGCTGAGCAGGGAGGGGGGTGTTGAGCGAACTGGAGCCCGTTTGGCAGGCATTGAACGCTGGAACGGTACACGACCCTTTCCGCGGGTTGGGGTGGCGCATCGAAGAAGGGGATCACTGGGCGCTTTACGAGTGGCTGCCAACGGCAACCGCGGTCGAGGTGGGGGGTAAGCGGTTGGCAATGGTCGCGCCAGGGGTGTGGCGCGCTCGTTTCACGGCAGACGAGCGGAAAACGCTGTTGCCCCACCATACGGTGCGCTGGCAAGAGGGCGACGAAATGTGGCACAGCGTCGTTTCGCCCTGGACTTTTCCCACGTTGCTTGGCGCGTTGGACTGTTACCTCATCGGGATCGGCGAGCATTGGCGGTGGTGGGAGAAGTTGGGGGCGCACTGCGTCGAGATCGACGGTGTGGCGGGTGTCCATTTTGCCGTTTGGGCGCCCAACGCCGAACGGGTTTCGGTGGTTGGGGACTTCAACCAATGGCACGGGTTGCGCCATCCGATGCGCGTATTGGGCAGCAGCGGAATCTGGTCGCTTTTCATTCCAGGTCTTACTGTTGGGGATCGCTATCGATTCGAGATCCGCACCCGTTCGGGAGCGATCGTCACCAAGAGCGACCCATCGGGACAGTGGTTCGAACTGCGGCCGCAAAATGGTTCGAAGGTGTGGCGCAGCCGTTATACCTGGGGCGATGAAGCGTGGTTGGCCGCGCGAAACGCCTGGGATCCCTACCACGAGCCGATCGCGATCTACGAGGTCCACGCCGGTTCCTGGATGCGACACGCCGACGGACGTTTCTACAGTTACCGCGAACTGGCCGAGCGGCTGATCCCATACGTGCAGTCGTTGGGATTCACCCATATCGAACTCCTGCCCCTTGCCGAGCATCCGCTCGACGAGTCGTGGGGGTACCAGGTGACCGGCTTTTACGCCCCAACCAGTCGCTACGGCACCCCGGACGATCTCAAAGCGTTCGTCGATGCGGCGCATCAGGCAGGAATCGGCGTGATCCTCGACTGGACGCCCGCCCATTTCCCGAAAGACGAATGGGCGCTTGCCCGCTTCGACGGTACGGCGCTCTTCGAGCATGAGGATCCCCGCCTGGGCGAACATCCCGACTGGGGGAGTCTGATTTTCAATTATGGTCGCCATGAGGTGCGCAATTTTCTGATCGCCAACGCCCTCTTTTGGCTCGTCGAATACCACTTCGACGCGTTGCGGGTCGATGCGGTAGCCTCGATGCTCTACCTGGACTATTCGCGTCGCCCTGGGGAGTGGTTGCCCAATCATTATGGTGGGCGTGAAAATCTCGAAGCGATCGAATTCTTGCGTCGTTTGAACACGCTGATCCACGCCGAGGTTCCTGGTGCGCTGGTGTTCGCCGAAGAGTCCACTGCCTGGCCGATGGTGTCGCGTCCAGTATGGATGGGGGGGCTTGGCTTTTCGTTCAAGTGGAACATGGGGTGGATGCACGACACGTTCACTTATTTCGCGCACGATCCCCTCTTTCGCCGTTACCATCAGGATAAGCTTACCTTCTCTCAGTGGTATGCCTACAGCGAGAATTTCGTCCTTCCGCTCTCGCACGACGAAGTGGTGCACGGCAAAGGATCGCTCGTGGCGAAAATGCCCGGCGATGCCGATGCGAAACGGGCACAGGTGCGTCTTTTGCTGGCGTGGCAGTGGTGGCACCCTGGCAAAAAACTCCTCTTCATGGGGGGGGAGTTTGCGCAGTGGCGTGAGTGGAGCGAACGGCGCGAACTCGATTGGGGGTTGCTCGCCGAGGCGGGGCACCGTGGCGTGCAACGGTGGGTTGCCGATCTCAACGCGACCTACCGTGCGCTGGGCGCGCTGCATGACTTCGATTGTGACGCAGAGGGCTTTGAGTGGGTCGATTGTCACGACGCGGAACAGTCGGTGATCGCTTTCTTGCGTAAGGGAAGAAAAGGTGAAGTTGTGTTGGCGGTGCTCCATTTCACGCCGTTGACGCGAACGAACTATCGGGTGGGGGTACCGTTTGGCGGTCTCTGGCGCGAGCGGCTGAACAGCGACAGCCGCTTCTACGGAGGGAGTGACGTCGGCAATTGCGGCGCTGTACGGGCCGAAGCGGTTCCGTGGCACGGCTTTCCGTACAGCGTCGCGCTGACGCTTCCGCCGTTCGGCGCGCTTCTGCTGCAACCGGTTGGAAGAGAAGAGGAGGGGTAGCGTGCGAATCGTTCAGGTCGCTTCCGAATGTCATCCGTTCGTCAAGACGGGGGGACTTGCCGATGCAGTTCAGGGTTTGAGCGCAGCGCTCGCTGCACGTGGTCACGAGGTGCGCGTCGTGCTTCCTGCGTTTCGAGGCGCACTTCCGGATGGGGCGAGACGGTTGGGGACGCTCGCGGTAGCAGGTGCGGGCCGGACATGGGAAGCGACGATCTGGGAGGCGGCGCCCTTCTGGTGCGAGGCCGATACTTTTCCGTCGCCCCTGCCGCAACGCGGCCGCCGGTGGGGAAAGGCTCCACCATCGTCCTGCGACGAGGAGCGTTCGTCACTATCGGAACAGACCTGCCGGGTCTGGTTTGTCGCGATCCCACCGCTCTACGATCGAGACGGCTCTCCTTATTTCGATCGCGACGGACGGGCGTGGTGGGACAACGGCGAGCGCTTTGCCGTCTTCTCCCGCGCCGCAGCGATGTTGGCGCTCGGGTTGGGCCCGGGCGCGATCGCCGGTTGGCGCGCCGCGGTAGTCCATGGCCACGACTGGCACGCAGGTCTTACGTCGGCGTTTCTTCGGCTTGGCGCGGAAAAGGAGGGGATCGCGGTGCCGCGAACCGTTTTTACCATCCACAACGCGGCGTTCCAGGGTTGGTTTCCCTACTCGCTCTTTCGCGCGCTCGATCTTCCCGATCGCTGGTGGGACTTTCGCTTTCTCGAAGCGTGGGGGGAGCTCAATTTCCTCAAGGCGGGAGTGACGCTCAGCGACGTAGTGACGACCGTCAGCAACGGCTATGCTCAAGAACTCCTTGCAGGAAAAGGGGATTACGGCTTGCAGGGCGCGTTGGCGCAGCGGGCGGCCGAGAAGGCGTTCCTCGGTATCGTAAACGGTATCGATCCGGTGGCGTGGAATCCGTTGCGCGATTCCCACCTTGCGTCCCCGATCGTCCCGGGTCGCGGTTTTACTGCGGCGAAGCGATCCAACCGCGCAGCGCTGTTGGCGCGTTACGGTTTGGGCGATACGCTGGAGGGCAACCGAGCGCTGCTTGTCGGTTTCGTCGGGCGCTTGAGCGAACAGAAAGGGGTCGATTGGCTGCTTGCTGCGCTACCGGAGACGTTCGAGCGCACGCCGATGCGCGTCGTCCTCTTGGGTAGCGGCGACCCGTTGCTCGAACGGCAGGCGCAAACGCTTGCGGCGCGCTACCCGCAACGGCTCTTGGTGACGATCGGTTACGACGAATCGCTCGCGCATCTGATCTATGGTGGTTGCGATCTTTTCGTGATGCCTTCCCGATTCGAACCGTGCGGTCTGGCGCAACTCTACGCGATGCGTTATGGCGCGGTGCCGGTGGTGCGTGCAGTCGGGGGGCTGCGCGACACGGTGATCGACGAGTCGCTCGGTGCTAGCGCAAATGGGTTTCTTTTTACCGGTGACGGGCCGCAGGCGCTCGGAGCGGCGTTGCTGCGGGCGTTTCACTGTTGGCGCGATCGTCCGCGTCGTTGGCGCACGCTCGTGAAAAACGCGATGGAAGGTGACTACTCCTGGGCGTCGCGGGTTGCGGCATACGAAGCGCTATATCGGAGTGAAGGAGGCGAACGTGGGGGTGAAACTTGAAGCGATCTTGGCAGAACTCACGGAGCAGACGGGAAACGATGCGGAGCGGCTCGCACGGGACATCGCACACTATCTGTTCAAGACGCAAGGGCGGACGCTCGCCGCTCCGGTCGAATACCTCTTCGAGGCGGTGGCGTGGGCGGTGCGCGACCGGGTAATGCCAGACTGGCACGCGACGTGGCAACGCCTCAAACGGCAACCCACCCGGCGCCTCTATTATCTGTCGATGGAGTTTCTGATCGGCCGTTCGCTGGCGGCGATCGCGTTCAATCTCGATCTTGCCGAGCCGTTGCGCGAAGCGCTGCTGGTACTGGGAAAGGAAATCGAGGCGATCGAAGAGGCGGAGCGTGATGCGGGGTTGGGCAATGGCGGTCTGGGCCGGCTTGCCGCCTGTTTTCTCGAAAGCGCCGCGACGCTCGCGTTACCAGTGATGGGGTACGGGCTGCGTTACGAATATGGGATGTTTCGCCAAGCGATCCGTAACGGCTACCAAGTGGAAGAGCCGGAGCGGTGGCTGCGCCAACCCGCGTTCCCATGGGAGTTGGAGCGGCGGGAATATACCCGAAAAATCCGATTCGGCGGACGGACGCACCACTACATCGACCCGGAGACGGGGCGGTTCTACGTCCATTGGGATCATGCAGAGGTAGTTCTGGCGGTACCGTACGATATTCCGGTTCCCGGATACCGCAACGGGGTGGTCAATACATTGCGGCTGTGGTCGGCGCAGGCACCCAACGAGTTCAACCTGGACAAATTCAACGAAGGAGACTATTTCGAGGCGGTCGATGCGCGAATCGCTGCGGAAAACCTCACACTTGTACTTTACCCCAACGACGCGAGCGTCTTGGGCAAAGAGCTTCGGTTGCGGCAGCAATATTTCCTCGTTGCGGCGTCGTTGCAGGATGCCGTGACGCAGTGGCTCGACCACTGTGGCCCCGAGTGGCACCGTTTTGCCGAACTTCACTGTTTTCAGCTCAACGATACCCATCCCGCGCTGGCAGTGGCTGAACTGATGCGGATTCTGATCGATGAGCACCATTTCGGTTGGGACGAGGCGTGGCGTCTCACGACGCGGGTGACGGCCTATACCAACCACACACTGCTTCCCGAAGCGCTCGAAACGTGGCCGGGCGAGATGGTGCGGCGTATTCTGCCCCGCCATTGGGAGATCATCGTCGAGATCGATCGCCGTTTCCGGTTCTCGATCCAGTTGCGCTGGCCCGATGAACCGAGCCGCCAGGAACGGCTGGCAATTGTCAGCAGCGATCGGGTGCGGATGGCGCACCTTGCGGTGCACGGCAGTTTTGCGGTCAATGGTGTTTCCCGTCTCCATACCGATCTGCTCGTCACGACCCTCTTCCCTGATTTCGCCGAACTCTCTCCTGGGAAGTTCACAGCGATCACCAACGGAGTGACGCCCCGGCGCTGGCTTGCCCTTTGTAACCCTGGTCTCAAAACGCTGCTCGACGAGGCGGTGGGTAGCGGTTGGGTTACCGACCTCGATCGCCTCACAGCGCTGCTTCCCTTATCGCAAGACGCGGCGTTTCGCGAACGGTTCGCCGCGGTAAAACGGGAAAACAAAGTGAAGCTGGCGCAGCAAATCGCGCATGAAGGGGGAATCAAGGTAGATCCCGCGGCGCTCTTCGACGTGCAGGTCAAGCGCATCCACGAATACAAACGGCAGCTTTTGAACGCCCTGCACGTGATCCACCTTTACGATCGGATCAAGCATGGCGAGACCGACGGCTGGACGCCGCGCGTGGTCATTTTCGGCGGCAAAGCCGCTCCGGGGTATGCGTTCGCCAAACTGATCGTCAAATTCTTGAACAACGTCGCCGAGGTGATCACTAAAGATCCGCAAACGGAAGGGTTGTTGCAGGTGGTCTTTTTGCCGGATTACCGGGTGAGCGCAATGGAAAAGATCGCGCCCGCAGCCGACCTTTCGGAGCAGATCTCTACCGCGGGTGCCGAGGCTTCCGGTACCGGCAATATGAAATTGATGATGAATGGAGCGATCACGATCGGTACCTACGACGGCGCAAACATCGAGATTCTGGAAGCGGTCGGGGAGGCGCACTTTTTCCGCTTCGGGCTGCTTGCCGACGAAGTGCAAGCGCGCCGCACCGATTACGATCCAATAGCGATCGTCCAGCAAGATGGGGCGCTCGCGCGCGTGATCGGCTATCTGCAACGGGAGTTTTTCAATCCCTTCGAGCCGGGAATCTTTCAGCCAATCCTCGATCGCCTTTTCTCACCCAACGACCCGTGGCTGGTGCTGGCCGATTTTGCGTCGTACCGTGCTGCGCAGGAGGCGGCAGCGGCGCACTATCGCGCCCCGGCGCGTTGGTTCGAAAGCGCCGTGCGCAACGTCGCCATGAGCGGCCGTTTCTCTTCCGACCGAACGCTGATCGAGTACAACCAGCGGATCTGGCACTTGGCGGCGATCGGTGAGCCAGCGCGAAGCGCGACGTGATCGCCTGCGGCGGTAATCGCTGCGCAGGCACCTGGTCACGGTGCTTGAAACGTGTCTGCGCGGATAAACTTCAGGGGGAGAAGGATCTCCCCGGTCAGCCGCTACCCGTGCGTTCGTTGAGTGTGATATTGACTTCGAGCATCTCGACGTTTTCCTTGCGCTCGAGATGGACCTTGATCGCGTCGGCGTCAACCGGGTAGTATTTTGCGACGACTGCCAGGATCTCTTCCTGAAGTTGTTGCAGGCGCGCGCTTTCTTCAGGAGAGCTCGCTTGTCCTTCGGGCAGCTCCCGCATCAAAACCATGGTGAGCCGCTCTTTGGCGATGCTTGCGGTCGAGCGCGGTTTGCGCCCCAACCAGCGGTCGAGCAGAGACAACCCAGCCATTTCAACCACCTCCCAGTAGGCGCTTCAATAGCCCCGGTTTTTCGTAGGTGGTGAAGCGCAGCGGTCGGTTCTCCCCGAGGAAACGACCGACGACGTCGTCGTAGGCCTGAGCCGCCTTGTCCTCTTTGATGAGGATCACCGGTTCGCCCTGGTTGGAAGCGTGCAGCACCCCTTCCGATTCGGGAATCACACCGATCAAGGGGACGCGCAGAAGCTCCAAAATGTCTTTGTAAGAGAGCATTTCGCCCTCTTCGACCCGTTTCGGGTTGTACCGGGTGATCAAAAGGTGCTCTTTGATCGGTTCCCGGCCTTCGATCGCGCGCCGTGTCTTCGACTGCAACAATCCCAGGATGCGGTCGGAGTCGCGCACCGAAGAGACCTCCGGGTTGGTCACGACGATCGCTTCGTCGGCAAACATCATCGCCATCAACGCGCCATGCTCGATTCCGGCGGGCGAGTCGCAGACGACAAAATCGAAGCCCATCTGCTGCAATTCGTGCATCACCGCTTCGACGCCCGCTTCGGTGAGCGCTTCTTTGTCCTTGGTCTGCGAAGCGGGTAGGATATAGAGCGATTCGACCCGTTTGTCTTTGATCAGCGCTTGGTGGAGCTTCGCGTCTCCTTGGATGACGTTCACGAAATCATAGACGACGCGGCGTTCGCAACCCATGATGAGGTCGAGATTACGCAACCCGACGTCGAAATCGATCACGGCCGTTTTGTACCCGCGCAACGCCAAGCCGGTAGCGAACGCGGCGCTGGTGGTGGTTTTTCCTACGCCCCCTTTCCCCGAGGTCACGACGACGATGCGCATGATGTTCGATCCGTAAATTCAATTTCAGGGTTCGATGATTTCGAATTGTAACCGCATTTCCGTTTTTTCTGATTGGGGTTCCAAGCGGACCTGTACGGGCTTACCCGAAAAGGCAGAAGGGACACCCTGTTCGAAGGTTTTGAAGATCCCCGCGATCGCGACGAGCTCGGGTTGGAAGCGCTGCGCGAAGATACGTGCCGATTCCAAGCCATACGCGCCTGCGATCGCTCGCCCGGCAAGGGGCCCCCAGCAAATGATGTGCCCTCCTGCGATCACTTCGCCACCGGGATTGACTCCGTTCATGAGGATCACGTCGCCGTCGGGATGATGGATCTGCTGCCCGGAGCGAACGGGACGGTCGATGATACGCGTGGCGCTCGTGGGCGATTCGCTGGGTTCTGCTTTCGCTCCCTCAGGCGTTGCCGCAAGCGGGCCATTCCATTCGGGTGTGACCGCTCTAGTGGCTTGTGGCATTGGGGAGGCGGTACGCTCCGCAGGAATGGCATCGAGCAGCGCCAGGTTGGTGCGCGCAAGCGCCGTATGAAACGATTCCGGAACACTGCGCACCCCAACCGGTTGCAGACCGATGCGGCGCATCAACGCAGCGATTCCCGCCCAATCGACCTGAGTGGGCCACTCGGGCACTTCGCTAAAATCGAGCACCGCCACTTCGCCAGCAAAGTAGCGGTTGGCGCCAGCGAACACCTTGTGGAGTTCGTCTGCCAAACGGGCGGGGCTGGTTGCGGCGAGTGTCACGACGAAACCGGCAAGGTTCGTCGGAGTGAAGCGGACGATCGGTTCCGGCATCGCAATACCTCAATGAATGCGAGGGGAAGAGGGAAGGTCGTTCGCGAACGCGGCAAGCGCTTCGTTGCGCTCGAGCCGGTAGGTGTGTCCTGAGAGTTCGTCGTGGATCTCCACGACACCCTGTTCAGCCAACATCGCCTCCACTTCGTCACGTCCGATCAAACGCAAGAGCCGTTGGATCCGTTCGGGTTCGACCCGGTCGTACGGCAGGATCGGCACCGAGGGGAATGCGCGAATGGTCTCTTCGGCAAAGAGCCGCGTCAAAAGGGTGCTGGCGTCGAGTTGCACGAGTTCCGTTTCGCGCAAGGTTTCGGCTAAAAGAACGGTACGCCGCCAACCATCGGGGTCTTTTTCGTCTGCGGTGGGCAATTTCTGGATCATCAGGCCGGCTGCGGTCTGGTCGTCGGCGCTCAGCCAAAGTCGCGTGGGCTGTTGATCCGATTGCGCAAGGAACGCTTCCAGGGCGTCGTTGAGGGTCGTCCCTTCCCACGGGACGATACTGATATACGGGGTATGCGTCGCGGGCAGTTCCATGATCAGAGCGAGTTGCGCCGCTTCGCCCAACAGTTCGCGGAGTTCCGCGTCGTCGGCGATCGGGATCGCTTCGTCGCGCCGTTGCGCGACGGCACGCAGCTCGCGTTCGAGCGAAAGATCGACGACCACGAGCGGAACGAGCCCTTTTCCCTGCGCCTGCAATGTGATCCGCGTGGGGGTTTTGAGGCGTGCCGATAGGAGCGCCGCAAAAGCGGTGAGTTGCCCAAGGGCGCGCCGAATCGCCGGAGGGTAACGACGGTGCGCCAAAACGCGCTGCCACACCTGGGTCAGTCGCACATGGGCGCCACGGATGTCCGTATTTTCGAGTAGGAAAGGGGTCACGCAATCGGTCGATTCTGGGGTCATCGCGCGGATTTCTCCTGTTGCGCGCGGGCAAGGGCCAGCGCGAGCGCCGTTACCGGTTCTTGGGGTCGAGTGGGGTTGTGTTTGGCAGGTGTGGCGGTACGGGAACGGTTGTGCGCGCCGTTGTGCGCTGTTACGGTCGTGCCGGAGGGGACACTGTTGGGTTTCCCGCTACGTTCGTGTTGGGCACGCATCGAGAGCGCAATGCGCTGCCGTGCTTTGTCCACAGAGAGCACCCGTACGCGAACGATTTGCCCCGGTTTGACGACGGTCAACGGATCTTTGACGAAGCGGTCGGCAAGTTCGGAGACATGTACCAACCCGTCTTGATGCACGCCGATATCGACGAATGCGCCGAAATGGGTGACGTTGGTGACCACCCCTTCGAGCCACTGCCCTTCTTGGAGGTCGTCGAGCGATTCGACCCCTTCGGCGTAGCGGACGGTGCGAAACTCGCCGCGTGGATCGCGCCCCGGTTTTGCCAGCTCTTCGAGCACGTCCTGCACGGTAAAGAGGCCGAATTGCGCGTCGGTGAATTCGTTGGGGTCGATCGCGTCACGCCAGTCGCTTCGCCCCATCACCTCTTTCACCGTTTTCTGGATGCGCGCGAGTATCCGTTCCACCAGCGGATAGGCTTCGGGGTGGACGGCAGAGGCATCGAGCGGTTCGTCTCCGTCGCGAATGCGTAAGAAACCAGCACACTGTTCGAAGGTTTTTGGGCCCAGCCGGGGCACTTCGAGGAGTTGCGCGCGGCTGCGAAAGGGGCCGTGCTGGGTGCGCCACGCGACGATCTCCCGCGCTAGCGTGCGATTGAGCCCGGAGACGTAGGCGAGGAGCGCGGGCGAGGCGGTGTTGAGATCTACCCCTACGGCATTGACGCAGTCCTGAACGACCGCGTCGAGCATCCGCGCGAGTTCCACTTGATCGACGTCGTGTTGGTATTGCCCGACACCGATCGATTTCGGGTCGATCTTCACCAACTCTGCCAGGGGATCCTGCACGCGGCGGGCGATCGAGACCGCGCCTCTGAGGCTGACATCGAGTTCCGGGAGCTCTTCACTGGCGAGTTCGCTGGCCGAATAGATCGAAGCGCCCGCTTCCGAAACGATCAACTTCATGGGGCGTGCGTCGTGGGGCAAACGCGCAAGGAGTGTGTCGATCAGCTTTTCGGTTTCCCGGCTCGCGGTGCCGTTGCCGACTGCGATGAGTTGCACTCGGTGTGTCGTTACCAATTCGGCGAGGCGCGCAAGTGTTGGCTCGACGTGGCGTTTCGGTTCGAACGGGTAGCAGGTTTCCGTGGCGACGACGGCGCCGGTGGCGTCGATCACCGCGATTTTGATCCCGGTGCGAATGCCTGGGTCGATTCCCATCACGACCTGGTTGCCGGCAGGCGGCGCAAGGAGCAGCTCCTTGAGGTTCGCCGCAAAGATGCGGATCGCTTCCCGTTCCGCGTTTTCACGCATCTGGTTGAGCGCGTCGCGTTCGAGTTGCGGGTGGAGTTTGGTGCGCCAGATGCGCGCAAGGGTCTGGGTCCGCCACGCTGCTGCCGGGTCGTCGAGTCGATCCCACCCGATCCGACGGGCGATCCACGCCAGGAAGGGATGGGGCTGGTCTTCCGCGGTAGGGATATCGACGGCAAGGTGCAGCACCCCCTCGTTGCGCCCGCGTAGGAGCGCCAATGCGCGGTGTGAGGGAATAGAGCGGATCGGCTCTTCGAACGCGAACCAGTCGCGAAATTTTGCGGCGTTCGGGGCGTTGGAATCGAGCACCTGCGACCGGATCACCGCCTCGCTCCAGAACCGTTCGCGCAACGGTTGCAACAAAGCGGCGTCTTCGCTGAGGCGTTCGCTCAAGATCGCGCGGGCCCCTTCGAGCGCCGCAGCGGCGTCGGCAAACCCTTTTTCCGGAGCGACGAACGGTGCGGCAAGCACCTCCGGCGGCGCTTCGACACGGCTCATGAGCTGTTCGGCAAGCGGTTCTAAACCCGCTTCGCGGGCAATACTCGCTTTGGTCCGACGTTTGGGTCGGTACGGCAGGTAGAGGTCTTCGAGCGCCTGTCGTGTCTCAGCCGACCGTACGGCCTGTTCGAGTTCGGCCGTGAGATGTCCCGCCTCACGGAGGGTGTTGAGGATCGTTTCCCGTCGTGCTTCGAGCGCGCGCAGTGCAAGCAGCAGGGTTTCGATTTCGCGCAGTTGAGCGTCGCTCAGCCCCCCAGTCGCTTCTTTGCGGTAGCGCGCGATGAAGGGAACCGTTGCCCCTTCGTCCATCAGCCGCACCGCGGAGATCACTTGGTGCGGCGAAACGCCAATCCGCTCGGCGATACGGGCTTCGATCGAAGGCAAGTGTGTCGTCGTCATGGTATTCGGTTCGATCCAGGCAAGGGGCGATTATAGCGAGGGAAGGGCGACGAGCGACTGTCGTCCCGCCCATTCGGCTCGGGGGTCAAGGGTGATCGGTGCGGTGAGTTGCGCCGCTTCGACGCAAAGGAAACGCCGAAACCCATCTGCGGGCAGATCGGCCAGGTTGTGGTGTTCCCCGGGGTTCCAGACGACGAGATTGGCAAAGCCCGCTTGGTCGATGCCCGTGGCCACTTTGCCACTTTTCCAGAGCAGCGCGCGCGTAGGCGCTGGATAGACGCGGTTCACCGCGCGATCGACGACCAGTTCGGGCGCGGTCTCTTTGACCGCTTGCCATTGGGCATTGGCGTCCTGGTAGGTGAGCCCGTACAAACCGGAGAGTTGGGAAAGTTCGAGTTCCGGAGTGGCCAGATAGGTATGCAATCCACCGGTGAAAGAGAGGGGGGTGCTTCCGTCGTTTCCTACCGCCAACTCGACATCCAAGCGGTCGGGGGAGAGCATTACGGTAACTTCCGCCCACCAGCCTGAGGGGATTTCGTCACGATAGGACGCAGGGAGCGCGTCCGGCGTGAGCCGCCACGTTGCGAAGACGAACGCTGGGTCTTGTTTCTGTTCTGTCATCTGCCACAGGACGCGCCGCGCAAACCCGTGGCGTGTGCGGGGGCCCTGGTCGGCCCACTGCGGAAAGATCACTGGGATGCCGCCGCGAATGGGGGTAACGCCATCCCCTGGGTTTTTGGGGCTCAGGTAGAGCCGTTCGATGCCGTCGGTGGGGATCCAGGAAAGCACGTGCGCGCCCCAGTGGCTCACCGTGACCTGAGCACCGCCAATCTGAAGCCGCACGACGTCGAGCCCGCACCAGCGGTCGGTGGTGATTGCGGTCGGAGTCATCTTCGATTGCCTCAATGCAGCGGTTGCAAGGGAAGGACACCGTGCTTGATCGTTCGATCTTCGGGGTCGTCGGAGAGGGTGAAACCGAGACTCGCGACGAACCGCAGCATCCGTTCGTTGTTTGCGAGAAAGACACCGCGCATCTCTTTGAGGCCTCGGTTGCGTGCCGTTTCGATCAGCACCTGCATCAGTTTGCGCGCAAGCCCCCGGTGCTGCCACGCATCGGCAACGACGATCGCGAATTCGCACGTTTCGCCGTCGGGGTTTACCGCGTACCGCGCCACCCCCAGTTCGATCTCTTTGCCGTTTTGTGTCGTGACCGCGATGAACGCCATTTCGCGGTCGTAGTCGATTTGGGTGAGGCGCGCGAGCATCGCGGGCGGCAGCTCGTTGAGCGTGGTCATGAAACGGAAGTACTTCGTCTGTGGCGAGAGGTTGCGGACGAACTCCGCTTCCAGTTCGGCGTCTTCCGGCCGGATGGGGCGGATCAGCACGTCGGTGCCGTCAGGCAGCGTCCAATGTTGGACGAGGTGAGACGGGTAGGGGTGGATCGCCATGTGCGCGTAGCGATCCTGTGACGGGTTCGTAGGGGTGAGCGAAATTTTGGCGTCGAGCGCGATCGCGTCGTGTTCGTCGACGATCAGCGGGTTGATGCTCAGATATTCGATCCACGGCAATTCGCAGACCATTTCTGAAACCCGCAGCAGGACGTATTCCAGCCGTTCGAGCGCTACCGCGGGCATGTTGCGCCACTCCTGCAGCATCGGATAGATGCGGCTCGACCGAACCAGGTCGTGCGCCAGGTATTTGTTGAACGGCGGCAGCGCAACCGACATGTCCGCTTCGGGAACGGCCCGTTTGCCCCCTTCGCCGAAGTAGATCACCGGCCCGAAGACGGGGTCGCGTTTGACGCGGATCATCACCTCGCGGCCGTAACGACGAATCACCATCGGTTCGATCACTACCCCTTCGATTTCCGCTTCAGGCGCATTTTTTTGCACTTCGGCGACGATCTCCTGAAACGCGGTGCGTACCGCCGCCATGGTGGTGAGGTTGAGTCGCACTCCGCCGCTGTCGGCTTTGTCGATGACGTTTTTCGCCTGAATTTTCATCGCCACCGGCAGTCCAATCTCTTCGGCGAGCACGATCGCTTCGGTGACGGTGCGCGCCAGCATCGCTTGGGCAATCGGGATGCGAAACGCAGAAAGGACCGCTTTGGCCTCCATCTCGTTGAGGCGTAGCCGCCGTTCGGTGAGCGCGGCTTCGATGATCAGTTCGGCGCTCTCGATGCGCGGCGCTTCGAAATGGGTGAGCGGCGGGGGGGTCTGCGCCAGCAGTTTTTGGTTTCGGTAGTACGACGAGACGTGCGAGAAGAGCTCGACCGCAGGTTCCGGCGCACGGAAGGTGGGGATCCCCGCCGCTTGGAATTTTTGCCGCGCTTCCTGGACGTGCGCCTCTCCCATCCAGCAGGTGACGACCGGTTTGTCGGCTTTCGCTTCGAGTGCGATGATCCGGTCTGCGACCGCGGTGGGGTCGGTCATCGCCTGGGGCGTGAGAATCACCAGGATCCCGTCGACCTCTTTCGCAGCCAGAAGGGTTTGAAACGCAGCGCCGTAGCGTTCGGCGTCGGCGTCGCCCAAAATATCGACCGGGTTGGCGTGGGACCAGTTCTGGGGCAGCAGTTTGTCGAGTGCTTCGCGGGTGGTATCCCCGAGTTCCGCAAGCGGAATGCCCAGGTCCGCGGCGCGGTCGGCAGCCATCGCGCCGATTCCGCCGCCGTTCGTGAGGATCGCCAAGCGGTTGCCGCGCGGACGAAGTCGGGCAAAAAGCGCGGAGAGCGCGGCGTAGAGCTGCGAGATGTTATAAAGACGAATCACGCCACTACGCCGCAAGGCCGCGTCGAACACTTTGTCGTCACCCGGTTGATGGGCAGCGTGGAGATGAATCGTGCGCATCACCTCGGGGTGACGCCCTGCTTTGAGCACCAAAACCGGTTTGACGCGCGCCGCGGCGCGTAGCGCACTCATGAAGCGGCGGGCATTCTTGATCCCTTCGATGTAGAGCACGATCGCTTCGGTGCGGTAGTCTTGCGCCAGGAAGTCGAGCACTTCGGCAAAATCGATATCGACGCTTGCGCCAAGCGAGACCACTGCCGAAAACCCGACCCCCGCCGGTTTTGCCCAGTCGAGTACCGCGGAACAGAGCGCACCGGAGTGGGAGATGAACCCGATCGACCCTTTGAGCGGAGCAGTCAGGGCAAATGAAGCGTTGAGCCCGATCTGCGGGCGCATCACGCCCAGGCAGTTTGGGCCCAAAAGGCGCATCCGGTAGCGGCGTGCGGTTTCGATCAGTTGCCGCTCCAACCGTTCACCGCGAGCACCCGTTTCGGCAAAACCGGCAGAGAGTACCGCAACCATCTTGACGCCAGCCCTGCCGCACCCTTCGACCACACCGATCACCTTTTCCGCCGCGACGCAGATCACCGCAAGATCGATGCGGTGGGGAACCTCTTCGATCGACGGATAAGAGGGGAGATCGAAGATTTTTTTATGTTTGGGGTTGACCGCAAAGAGGCGGCCGGTGTACCCACTGTCGATCAGGTTGCGGATCACGGTTCGACCCAATGACCCGGCACGTTCGGAAGCACCGATCACGGCGACCGAGCGCGGTTCGATCAACGGTTGCAAGTAGTGGTTCTCCTGCACGGCGAAACTCTCCTAGGGCATTGCGGCGAAGTGTACCGCATCGCACCGACTCTGTGCGCGTACAATCCCACTTATTCGCAAACGATTCGTTCGAACGACCAGGGAGATGACGATGCACGAATGGCTGAACCACTTGACGCAAACCCGGTGTTGGCAAACGAACGCCTATTGGGGTGGTGCGTGGCATCCGGGATCGGGCCGATTTCCAGTGCGGAACCCCGCAACCGGAGAGGTGATTGCCGAAGTGGCCGACTGTGGGCGCAACGAGACCGAAGCGGCGATCGCCGCGGCGGCGCAAGCCTTCCCCGCCTGGAAAAATGCCCTCGCGAAAGAGCGTTCGGCGCTGTTGCGCCAATGGCATGCGCGCATCATCGAAAACGCCGAACCCCTGGCGCAATTGATCACGCTCGAGTGTGGCAAACCGCTTGCGGAATCGCGGGGTGAAATCGCCTATGCGGCGTCGTTCGTCGAGTGGTTCGCCGAAGAGGCGAAACGGGTTTATGGCGATCTCATCCCAACCCCGCAGGCGGATCGGCGACTCATGGCGTGGAAACAGCCCGTTGGGGTGTGCGCGGCGATCACACCGTGGAATTTTCCCGCCGCGATGATCACCCGTAAGGTGGCTCCGGCGCTTGCGGTGGGGTGCACGGTGGTGGTGAAGCCGGCGGAGCAAACCCCGCTCACGGCTCTGGCTTTGGCGGCGCTGGCAGAAGCCGCTGGTTTTCCCACCGGGGTGTTCAATGTGATCACCGGCAGTCGGCCGGATGTGATCGGCGAGACGCTCACCGCGAGCCCGATCGTGCGCAAACTCTCCTTTACCGGCTCGACCGAAGTCGGTCGCCTCTTGATGGCGCAATGCGCACCGACGTTGAAGCGCCTCTCGTTTGAACTGGGTGGCAACGCCCCGTTCATCGTGTTCGACGATGCTGACCTGGACGCGGCAGTGGCCGGGGCGCTGGCGTCGAAATACCGGAACGCCGGGCAGACGTGTGTCTGCGCCAACCGGTTGATCGTCCAAGAGGGGATCTACGACGCTTTTGCGGAACGGTTCGCTGCGGAAGTGGCCAAGTTGCGCGTCGGTCCCGGGTGGGAAGCGGGGGTCGCGGTGGGGCCGCTCATCGATGCTGCGGCAGTCGCCAAAGTGACGCGCTTGGTCGAAGAGGCGGTGTCTCGCGGGGCGCAAGTACGTTGCGGCGGGCATCTGCTCACGGAATTGGGCAACCAGTTCTACGCCCCCACGGTGCTCACGAACGTCACCGCGGAGATGGCGATCGCCAGTGAAGAGATCTTTGGCCCCGTCGCGCCCATCTACCGTTTTCGTACCGACGACGAAGCCGTCGTGCTTGCGAACGCGACCGAATATGGCCTTGCAGCCTACTTCTACGCGCGCGACGTGGGGCGCGTCTGGCGGGTAGCCGAGCAGCTCGACTACGGGATGATCGGGATCAACACCGGGATCATCTCGAGCGAGGTTTTCCCCTTTGGCGGCGTCAAACAGTCGGGGTTTGGCCGCGAAGGGTCGAAGTACGGGGTCGACGAATACCTAGAGGTGAAGGCGATCTGTCTTGCCGGCGTGTGATCGTTGTAGAACCCGAGTAAGGGAGGAACCATGAGGGAAAGGAGCCGTAATGTGGGGTGTGGATCGGTCGGTTCGAGCAGAGGCAGTGCTTGGCGCGACCTTTGGGTGGGCGCGCTCGTTTTGACCCTGTTCTCAGGGGGTGTCACCGCATCGGGTCTTGAGCCCTCGACGCGCGGCGCTGCGCCGCTTGCTGAGGGTTCCGCGACCCTGTCTGCCGAAGCTGCGGCGGAATGGGAGGGGCGGCAAACGGTTACCGAAGCCGAAGTCGAGGCGGCGATCGCGACCCTTCGTTGCGGGCAAACCCCGTTCTTTTGGTGTGCCGGTGGGATCGGCTTGGAGGAGCGGGTGGCGTTACAACGGCTCAGAGACCGTTTTACGGTCTGCGTCGAGTGGGCGCAAAAGGAGCGCCCTTACCTTGCTGAAGCGACCTTGACCCTCGAAAACGACTCCGGCGCGGTGGTTTGGCAAGGCGGCGGGTTGGGGCCGCTTTGGTGTGCGCAGTTGCCAACAGGGCGTTATCGGTTGGTCGCCTCTGCGCTCCCAGTCGTCGAATATCCCCCTCAGGATCGCTGGGTCGAGGTGACGCCGCAAGCACCCCTTAGGCGCGTGACGTTTCTCTGGTAACAGTCGCCACTGGTCGGAAAGAGGCGGCGATGGCGATGAGCTGCGCGGCCAAATCGGCGAACGTCGCCTCAGAGAGCGTGGAAAAGGAAAAGTGCGCCACGATCGGGCCCGACCAGGTGGCAAGCCCTTTGCGGTAACGGGGGTCGTAGTGGCGCACCATCAGGTCACGGTAGAGCGCGGCGAAATCGCCCCGATCGATCCATTGCTGCCAGTGCGCGAGCACGGCGTTCGGGACCACCCCTTTGAGGCGGAGCAACTGCGCCTTGAGGGTTTCGCGGTCGTGGCGCCAGAATCCGTACTCGGCCAAGACCAGCGACAGGCGTGCATCAAGCGGGGCTTCCAACGTGACGCGCGGCGCTGCGCGCATCTGCTGCCACAGCGTCTCAGGCAGGTGGCAGGTGCCGATGCGGCGATTCTCCGCTTCCACGAAAACCGGTTGGGTGGGATCGAAGCGGCGCAGTGCGGACCAGAGCGCCGTCTCGAACGCTTTCTGGGTCGGTTGTGGCGCGCCGTCCGGCGCTCGCCCCAACAGCGAACCGCGATGGCGCGCCAACGCTTCCAAGTCCAACACCTGTGCGCCCAGTTGTGCCAGAGTGTGCAGCAGCTTCGTCTTGCCACAACCCGTAGGACCTGCGAGCACGAAAAGCCGCAACCGAGTCGGCAACGTATCGAGTTGCGCTAGGACATGACGGCGAAACGCCTTGTACCCGCCTTCGAGCTGCGCGGCGTCCCAACCAATCAACCGCAGCCAGGTGACGAACGCGCCGCTTCGCTGCCCGCCGCGCCAACAATAAACCAACGGGCGCCACGAACGCGGTTTGTCCTGAAACTGGTTTTCGATGTGGTGCGCGATATTTTTCGCCACCCACGCCCCCCCGATTCGCCGCGCTTCGAACGGGGACTGCTGTTTGTAGATCGTACCGACGATCGCCCGTTCCCGGTCGTCCAGCACCGGGCAACTGATCGCGCCGGGAATGTGGTCTTCGGCGTATTCGGCGGGACTACGGGCGTCGATCACCGTATCGAACGCGTCGATCTCCGCTACCGAAACGAGGGGGGCAGTTTCGCGGGGCATTGGCGAACCATGGAGTGGACTCGGGTACTATTATCGCGCAATTCGAACGGGTGTTTTCAAGGAGCGAGCTGGGAATGACAGCAGCGGTACGGTTGACAGCGCTCGCGCACGGTGGCGGCTGCGGGTGCAAGATTGCGCCCGGCGTACTCGAACGGCTCTTGCGGGAGATTCCAACGGGGTGCGTTCCCCCTGAGCTCTTGGTGGGTTATGACAAAACCGACGACGCTGCGGTATGGCGATTGAACGAGACGCAGGCGCTCATCGCCACCACCGACTTTTTCCTTCCCGTCGTCGATGATCCGTTCGACTTCGGCGCGATCGCTGCGACCAATGCGCTTTCCGACGTCTATGCGATGGGGGGACGCCCGATCCTGGCGCTTGCGGTCGTCGGGATGCCCGTCGGAAAACTGCCCGAGGCGGTGATCGCGCAGATTTTCGCGGGCGGCGCTTCGGTGTGCCGCGAAGCAGGGGTGGCGCTTGCCGGGGGCCATTCGATCGACTGCGTCGAGCCGTTTTACGGCCTGGTCGCGCTGGGGCTGGCACACCCCCGGGAGATCAAGACCAACGCCGGGGCGCGGCCGGGCGACCAGTTGATCCTGACCAAACCGCTTGGGATTGGCATCCTCTCCGCGGCGCTCAAGAAGGGATTGCTGACTCCAGACGAATATGCGGAAATGCGGCGGTGGACCACCTGTCTCAACCAGGTGGGAGCCCGTTTGGCCGCCGACCCGGAGGTGCATGCGCTCACCGACGTCACCGGTTTCGGCCTGGCGGGACACGGATGGGAGATGGCGCGTGCAAGCGGTGTGGTGGTGCGTTTCCACGCAGCGGCGCTGCCGGTGTTGCCCGCAGCGCTCCGTTACCTTCGCGAAGGGATCAGCACGGGCGCTGCAACGCGCAACTGGCAAAGCTACGGCAACGCGATCGACCTCTCTGCGCTGCCGGAAGCAAAGCGCGCCTGGTGGCAAGCGGTCGTCACCGATCCGCAAACGAGCGGTGGTCTTTTGATTGCGTGCGCCCCTTCTGCGGTGGAGCGGGTGTTGCGCGCGATCTCGGAGACGCAAGGCGGAGGTGGGGTGGTGATCGGTTCGGTAGTCGCCGGAACGCCAAAAGTTGAGGTATTGCCGTGAACGGATCGGCGCATCGGGCGGTAACCGGTTGGGGGCGTCGCGCGCTGCTGTTAGCAACCCCGATCGTTCTGCTCTGGGGAACTGTCCTCTCCCTCAAACTCACGCCCGCCTTTTTTGCGGGTGTGCTCACCTTTGGTGCCTCTCAGGCGATGACCCAGCGTTTTGCTCGCTCGCCCGCTTTTGCCCGCCATGCGCGTCTCTATTCTGCCGCGGTGGTGGCCGTGGTGACGCTCCTTTTGATCGTCGGATTGGTCGAGTTCGTCTTGTGGGCGCCGCAAGCGATCCCAAAGCTCTTCAAACAGTTGGCGACCACGCTCGAACAGTTACGGGTTCTGCTGCCCGCCTGGGCGAGCTATCTGCCCGATTCGGTTGATACCGTGCGCCGCGAGGTGATCGTATGGCTCAAAGCGAACGCAGCGGCGGTGCAGAGTTGGGGGCTGCACACCGCACGGGGGATAGGGTACGTGATCCTGGGGCTCGTCATCGGTGGGCTGGCGGCCGTTCAGGTTGCCTGGTCTAGCAGCGATGCCCCCAATCCCAAACCGCTTCCCCCTTTGGCGCAGGCCATTTTCGACTACACGCGCGAGCTCGTCGCCAGTTTTACCCAGGTCGTTTTTGCCCAGGTGAAGATCTCTCTGGTGAACACCGCGCTCACCGCCGTTTTTTTGGTGGGGATTTTGCCACTTCTAGGGCGAACGTTGCCGCTCACCCCAGTCCTGCTGGTCGTCACTTTTGTGGCGGGGCTGCTTCCTGTGGTGGGTAATCTCATCTCGAACACCATCACCACGTTGGTGGCGTTGAGCGTCTCGGTGATCGACGCGGTACTGGCCCTGGGTTGGCTCGTTTTCATCCACAAACTGGAGTACTTTTTGAACGCCCACATCATCGGCAACCGCATCCGCTCCCACGCGTGGGAGATTTTGACGATGATGGTGGTGCTGGAGGCGGCATTTGGGGTGGCTGGGGTGGTGAGCGCCCCCGTTTTCTTCGCGCAACTCAAATCGACCCTGCGGCGCGAGGGGCTGCTGTGACAACAGACGCCCATCCGTCACCGCGACCCGGTGCGGCGCGAAAGTTCCTGACAGGGGATGAGCGGCGCGAGAGCAGGCCAGACCGTTTCGAGAAGGAGCGGCTGCGCTTCCGCGGTGGGATGGAGCCCATCGGCTTGGAACGCGTCACGGTTGAGCGCAATGGGCGCCAAAAGGAACGGAACGAAACCGGCGACCCGTTTTTCCGCTGCCAATTCCGCAAAGGTCGCGGCGAACGCTTCGCTGTAGTCGGGGCCAAGGTTTGGCGGGATCTGCATGCCAACGAGTACCACTTGCGCGCCAGCACCGTGCGCTGCGTCGATCATCGCAGCCAGGTTTTCCCGCATCGCCGTGAGTGACAGACCGCGCAATCCGTCGTTTGCGCCAAGTTCAAGGATCACCAACCGGGGCCGTTCGCGGGCGAGCAGTTTCGGTAGCCGCACCCGACCGCCGTGGGTCGTCTCTCCCGAAACGCTGGCGTTGACCACGCGCCACTGCGGCGCGCAGGCGCGCAATCGTTCGGCAAGGAGATCGACCCAACCGTTACCGGCGCGCAGACCATAGCCTGCCGAAAGGCTGTCGCCGAAGACGAGGAGCGTAGGTGCCTCGTTACGCGGCGCTGAAGCACTGGTCGTGGTCGCCGGGTCGGGGTTGGCCAGCGCCAGACTGTTCGATAACCGGTTGAGGAACCCAACCGTTATCATCGCACTCAAGAGACGACGACGATTAAGAGAGCAACGCGACATATGATCGAAGCCATCCATCTCACGAAAACGGTCACCCTGCCGAGCGGAACCACCTTGACCTTGCTCGATGCGGTAGACTGTACCATCAACGACGGCGAGGCGGTCGCGATCGTGGGCGCCTCCGGTTCCGGCAAGACGACGCTCCTTGGCCTGCTCGCCGGGCTCGACCTGCCTACGAGCGGAAAGATCGTCGTCGATCGCGCCGATATCGCCACGTGGGACGAAGAGGCGCGCGCCCGTTGGCGGCAGCAAGCGGTTGGGTTCGTCTTCCAGGATTTCCAGCTCCTCTCCCACCTCACCGCGTGGGAGAACGTAGCGCTACCACTCTGGCTCAAGGGCGACGGGAATGCGGAAAAGCAAGCCAAAGCGTGGCTCGCTCGTGTCGGTTTGGCCGAACGGCTCAGTCATCGCCCGGAGACGCTCTCCGGTGGCGAACAGCAACGCGTCGCGTTGGCGCGCGCTTTTGCGTGCAACCCGCGCTATCTCTTTGCCGACGAACCCACGGGAAACCTCGACGCCGCTACGGGCGAAACCGTGATCGAACTTCTCTTTTCTCTGCAGCAAGAGAGCGGGGCGACGCTCGTTCTGGTCACCCACGATCCGGCATTGGCCGCGCGCTGTCAGCGGGTATTGACCTTACAGCGGGGCAGACTCGTCGCGAACGACCATCCTTCACTGGGATGAGAGCGCGGCGCGTACCGCGCGCGCGGTGGTCCAGCCACTAGCCACCGCGCTTTCCAGCCCGGGAAGCGCGCCGATGGGGGGCAACCAGTCGCCGGCAAGCCACAAATGGCTGGCGATGCGAACCGGTTTGGCAACCATCTGCGGAAGCGCCCGTGCGCTACCCCAGCGCAGAACCTGCGGCCACTGGTGCAGCCGCGCCGCTGTTCGGCCCAATTCAGCGGGCAAAAGCGGCGCTGCGTCCTGCGGTTCGGTTGCCACGACTACCGCTGCTGCGGTGAAGTGCAGTTGCCCGACCGTGGTCACCCGCCACCCCGAATCGCCGTGTGGGGTGAGCGTCATTACTGGGGACGCGATCTGTACCACCTGTCCGAACAGACCGATCCGCCGCGCGAGCGCCACCGCAAACCATTCGCTGGCAGCTTCCGCTACCTGCCACGCATGTCTTTGCGGCGCCGAAAAACGCATGATGGCGCGAAGCAGCGGCGCGAGACGTGGCCAGGTCAGGGTTGTGACTGACTCTCCACACCATTGGGCAGCCAATTGTGTGAGCGCAGCGCTGAGCGGCGCGGGCGGAGTGGCGATACGGAACCAGGCATCGAGCGGCGTATCCGGATGGCGACGCCCCCACGCCCGCAACCGCCAAAGCCAAAAGAGGGGGTGGGGAACGGGCGTTCCCTCGATTTTGGGCCAACCGGTTGCGGGGATTGACCACTGCTGCGTTCCGGCGTCATCCCCCCAGGTGAACGGAAGCGAACGGAGCGGTTGCAGGGAAAGCACACCCGTACGCATGAGTTGTTTCAACGTCGGAGCGGCGGCTGGGAAACGAAGCGCATTTTCTGCCAGTTCGGCGAGCGCCCCGCCCAGTTGCGCACGCTTTTCCAGTACGATCACGGAATACCCCCAACGCGCCAACCGCCAACCAGCGGTCAGTCCCGCTGCGCCCGCCCCGATCACGACGATTCGTTTCACTGCGCTCCTTTTCGAGGGGTGATCGTTCCTGCCACACGGTGGTATGATCGCACGCATCGTTCGCATTCGACAAGGAGCCGCGCGACATGGCGATCACACAAGAGGCTGTTCGAAAGGTCCTCGCGCAAACCCTCGACCCCAATCGCGGAAAAGATTACGTGACCACCGGTGCTGTTCGGCAAATCGCGGTCGACGGCGACGCCGTTTCGGTCCAGATCGCGCTCGATTACCCCGCAAAGAGTCAATGGGTAGCGATCCAGCAGCAGATCGAAACCGCGCTTCGTGACGCGTTGCACCCTTCGGCGCTTTTTGTCGAAGTGACCAGCCAAATCGGCATCCACAAGGTGCCGCCCGGGTTACGGCCGCTGCCCGGTGTCGCGAACATCGTCGCGGTCGCGTCGGGTAAAGGGGGTGTGGGGAAGAGCACCACCGCGGTCAATCTCGCGCTCGCGTTGGCGGCAGAAGGGGCGAAGGTCGGGATTTTGGATGCCGACATCTATGGCCCCTCGATTCCGCAAATGCTCGGGCTTGGCCATCACAATCCGGTCTCGGAAGACGGGAAGAAGATGCAGCCGCTCACCGCGTATGGGATCGAAGCGATGTCGATCGGCTTCATGGTGGACGTCGAAACGCCGATGATTTGGCGCGGCCCGATGGCTTCGCAGGCGCTGGTGCAACTCCTCACCGAAACCGCGTGGCACGACTTGGACTACCTCATCGTCGATATGCCACCGGGAACGGGGGATATCCATCTCTCGCTCGCGCAGAAAGCGCCGCTCACCGGCGCGGTGATCGTCACGACCCCGCAGGAGATCGCGCTGTTGGACGCGCGCAAAGGGCTCAAGATGTTCGAAAAAGTCCAAGTCCCCGTTTTGGGGGTGATCGAAAACATGAGCCTGCATATCTGCTCGCACTGCGGTCACGTCGAACCGATCTTCGGCGAAGGGGGGGGCAAGAAGTTGTGCGCCGACTACGGCGTGCCCTTTTTGGGGGCGTTGCCCTTGGATCGTCGCATCCGGGAAGAGACCGACGGCGGCAAGCCCACCGTGGTCGCCGAACCCGATGGCCCGATCGCCGAAAAATATCGAGAAATCGCCCGGCAGGTGGCGATCGCGATCGCCGACCGCGGCAAAGATTTCACCCACAAAATGCCCACGATCGTGGTCAAGAACGACTGAACGCAACGATGAGCATCAAATCGGACCGCTGGATACGCCGCATGGCAGAAGCGTATGGGATGATCGAACCGTTCGAACCCGAACTCGTGCGGCAAGTCGACGGCGCGCGCGTCGTCTCGTTCGGCACCTCGAGCTACGGCTACGACGTGCGCTGCGCCAACGAATTCAAAATCTTCACCAACATCAATTCGACGATCGTCGACCCCAAGAATTTCGATGAACGCAGTTTCGTCGACTTCGTCGGTGACGTCTGCATCATCCCGCCCAACTCGTTTGCGTTGGCGCGCACCGTCGAATACTTTCGCATTCCGCGCAACGTACTCACGGTCTGCCTTGGGAAGAGCACCTACGCGCGCTGCGGCATCATCGTCAACGTCACACCGCTTGAACCGGAGTGGGAAGGGCATGTGACGCTCGAATTCTCCAACACCACGCCGCTGCCAGCCAAGATTTATGCCAACGAGGGTGTGGCGCAGATGCTCTTCTTCGAATCGGACGAGGTGTGTGAAACGAGCTACCGCGACCGGGGCGGTAAGTATTTGGGGCAACGCGGCGTGACCCTGCCGCGCATGTGAAGCGACAACGACAAAGGGCGACGCGATGCGTTTTCATTTTCCGATCGTCATCATCGACGAGGATTTCCGTTCGGAAAACGCCTCCGGCTTGGGGATTCGAGCGCTCGCGCAGGCGATCGAAGCCGAAGGAATGGAGGTGCTGGGGGTGACGAGTTACGGCGACCTCACCTCGTTTGCCCAGCAACAGAGCCGGGCGTCGGCGTTCATCGTCTCGATCGACGACGAGCAGCTGCAAGACCCGCTGCAGGCGGCTGAGGTGATCGAACAGATTCGCAATTTCGTCGCCGAGATCCGTTTTCGTAACGCCGACATTCCGATCTTCCTCTACGGGGAGACCCGCACCAGCCGCCACATCCCCAACGACGTGTTGCGCGAACTCCACGGCTTCATCCATATGTTCGAGGATACCCCGGAATTCATCGCGCGATACGTGGTGCGCGAGGCGCGCAACTACCTCGACAGCCTCGCTCCCCCCTTCTTTCGGGCGCTTACCCATTACGCTGCCGATGGATCCTACTCATGGCACTGCCCGGGGCATTCGGGTGGGGTGGCATTCCTCAAAAGCCCCGTCGGTCAGATGTTCCACCAGTTCTTCGGCGAAAATCTCCTGCGCGCCGACGTCTGCAACGCCGTAGAAGAGCTGGGGCAGTTGCTCGATCACACCGGGCCCGTTGCGGCGAGCGAACGCAACGCCGCGCGCATTTTCCACTGTGACCATCTGTTTTTCGTCACCAACGGAACCAGCACCTCGAACAAGATGGTCTGGCACTACACCGTTGCGCCGAACGATATCGTCGTGGTCGATCGCAACTGCCACAAATCGGTGCTGCACGCGATCATCATGACCGGCGCGATTCCGGTCTTTCTCACCCCGACGCGCAACCACTACGGGATCATCGGCCCGATCCCGGAACGCGAATTCGCGCCAGAAGCGATCCAGGCGAAGATCGACGCACACCCGTTCGCCCAACTGGCAAACGACCGACAACCCCGCATCCTCACGCTGACGCAATCGACCTACGACGGCATCCTCTACAACGTCGAACGGATCAAAGCAGAGCTCGACGGCTACATTCCGACGCTGCATTTCGACGAAGCGTGGCTACCGCACGCCGCTTTTCACGACTTTTACGGCGACTACCATGCAATTGGCGCAGACCGCCCGCGCTGCGAAACTTCGCTTATCTTCTCCACCCAATCGACCCACAAACTGCTTGCGGGGCTGTCGCAGGCGTCGCAAATCCTGGTTCAAGAGGCGAAACAGGGTGGGTTTGACCGGGACCTCTTCAACGAAGCGTACTTGATGCATACCTCGACCTCGCCGCAATACGCGATCATCGCCAGTTGCGACGTTGCCGCGGCGATGATGGAACCGCCTGGGGGTACCGCGCTCGTCGAAGAATCCTTGATGGAAGCCGCCGAATTCCGCCGTGCGATGCGCGAAGTGGCGCGCGACTATCCCGATTGGTGGTTCCGCGTCTGGGGGCCGGATCGGCTCGCGGAAGAGGGGATCGGTTCGCCCGAAGACTGGATGCTGAGACCGAACGAACGGTGGCACGGTTTTGGCGAAATCAGCGAAGGGTTCAACATGTTGGACCCGATCAAAGCGACGATCATCACCCCAGGGCTCGACGTCGATGGCGATTTCCACGACTGGGGTATCCCGGCCGGGGTCGTGACCCGCTACCTTGCGGAACACGGCATCGTCGTCGAAAAAACTGGGCTTTACTCGTTCTTCATCATGTTCACCATCGGCATCACCAAAGGGCGGTGGAACACGATGGTGACCGAATTGCAGCAGTTCAAGGACGATTTCGACCGCAACCAACCTCTGTGGCGGGTGATGCCGGAGTTCATCGCGAAGCACCCGAGATACGAAAAATGGGGGCTACGCGACCTGTGTCAGCGCATTCACGCGTTTTACAAAGCACACGACGTGGCGCGCCTTACCACGCAGATGTACCTTTCGGAGATGGAACCGGCGCTGCGCCCTGCGGACGCCTGGGCCAAACTGGCGCATCGCGAAATCGACCGCGTCCCCATCGACGCGCTCGAAGGGCGGATCACCGCGATGCTCGTCACCCCGTACCCACCGGGAATCCCGCTTTTGATTCCGGGCGAGCGCTTCAACGCAACGATCGTCCACTACCTGCAGTTTGCCCGCGCGTTCAACCGGGCGTTCCCGGGGTTCGAGACCGACGTGCACGGCCTCGTCAAAGGCGAGGATGGGGAATACTACGTCGATTGCGTGCGCGATTGAACGCGGCGGTAGGTGACGAACGCAAACGGATAGGGGTGGTTCGCGTCCGCCGGGTGTCGCGTGCGTGCAACTTCGACGAATTCCGTTTTGGGCCAAGGCGGAAAGAACGCGTCGGCAGAGACTTCGGCGTCGACCTCGGTGAGCTCCAAGCGGTCCGCAAAGGGAAGTGCCGCGGCGTAGAGCTGCGCGCCGCCGATCACGAACACGGTGGGCGCCTTCGCCAATGCCGCCAATGCCGCCTCGAGCGTTGGAAAGCATAGCACCCCAGAGGGAAGCGTCGATTCCGGTTCTCTTTCGGTGGGCGCGGCGTCCGTTTGCGATCGCGCAAGCGTTCGACTCACCACCACATTGGTGCGCCCCGGCAGCGGCCTCCCAAGAGAGTGCCACGTGTTGCGCCCCATCACCACCGGCGCCCCCAGCGTGAGCTGCTTGAAGCGTTTGAGGTCGTCCGGCAGATGCCACGGAAGCGCATTGCGGTACCCCAGTTCCCCATTTCGCCCCATTGCGGCGATGATCACGATTTCGCTCATACCGCCACCGGCGCCGGAATATGGGGATGGGGGTCGTACCCCTCCAGGGTGAAGTGCTCGTAGCGAAAATCCTCGAGCCGTGTGACCGTCGGGTCGAGCCGCATCCGCGGCAACGGGCGTGGCGTGCGGGTGAGCTGCAGACGCGCTTGTTCGATGTGGTTGCGGTACAAGTGGCAATCGCCGCCCGTCCAGATGAACTCGTGCGCGGTGTAGCCGCAAACCTGCGCCACCATCATCGTCAGGAGTGCATAGGAGGCAATGTTGAACGGAACCCCCAAAAAGACGTCGGCGCTGCGCTGATAGAGTTGGCACGAAAGCCGCCCATTCGCGACGTAAAACTGAAAAAGTGCGTGACAGGGCGGAAGCGCCATCTTGTCGACATCGGCGGGGTTCCACGCCACGACCAGGTGGCGTCGCGAGTCTGGATTGTTCTTGAGCGATTCCACCACCTGCGCGATCTGGTCGATCACCCGCCCGTCTGGTGCCTCCCAGCGCCGCCACTGTTTGCCGTAGATCGGCCCCAAGTCACCATTTGCGTCGGCCCATTCGTCCCAGATCGTCACCTTGTTTTCATGAAGGTAGCGAATGTTGGTGTCGCCGCGCAAAAACCAGAGCAGCTCATGAATGATCGAGCGCACATGGAGCTTTTTCGTGGTGAGGAGCGGAAAGGTCTCCCCGCCGTTGAGTGGAAACCGCATCTGATAGCCGAAGACCGACAGCGTGCCGACGCCGGTGCGGTCGCGTTTTTCCACGCCGTAGGTGAGGATGTGGTCGAGAAGCGCCAGATAGGTCTGCATACAAAAACTCGCCGGTTTTTTGATCCAGGTCAAAGAAGCCCGTGAATAACTATGGTAATGTGAAAAATACCACACGTGCCATGGGGTGGCGTATGCGCAATCTAGAACTATACCGCGATTCGAACCACCTGTGCGTGCTTTTGCACGAAACCGAAGGGAATGAAGAGGAAGGCATTCACTCGAATCAGTATCTCATTTTGCACCGGGAGGAGGGGGTATTGCTCGACCCCGGCGGTTTCGGCGTGATGCCCGACGTGCTCGAAGCGATGCTCGACTACTGCACGCCGGAGCAGATCAAGGCGATCATCCTTTCGCACCAGGACCCGGACATCGTCGGCGGGTTAGCTTCCTGGCTCGAGATCACACAAGCTCAGGTGTGGATTTCGCGTTTGTGGACCCGCTTCATTCCCCATTATGGTCTCCCACCCAAGGCGGTCGAGCGCCTTATCGCGATTCCCGACGAAGGGGCACGCTTCACCTGGAACGACGGTACGGAACTGGAGCTCCTGCCGGCTCATTTCCTCCATTCCGAAGGCAATTTCCACGTCTATGACCCCACCAGCCAGATCCTCTTTTCAGGCGACCTCGGTGCAGCGGAGATGAGCAGTGCGGCACTCAGCCCATTTGTCGATGACTTCCCCGCTCACGTTTGCCAAATTGCCGGATTTCACCGTCGCTACATGGTGAGTCACCGTGCGGTTGCCGTATGGCGCGCGACCCTGGGGGATCGACCGCTCTCGATGATCGCCCCGCAGCACGGAGCGATCTACCGTGGTCGTGCGATCACTGATTTCCTTGCCTGGATCGACGAACTGCCTTGCGGCGTCGATTGCCTACAGCCAGGCGGGAGATTCCTTCCGTGAACCGTTTCGTCCCCAGTAATCTGGTCGTTTTGCGCCGTGACGTGCTTCGCGCCGCGAGCGCGCTCCTGGAAGAGCAGGTTCGGGCTAGCCAGGCCTTCTCGGCAATCGCCAAGACGCTTCACCGCGTTCACGGAGAACTGGCCAATTCGCTTGCGGAATTGGCTGGGAGAGCCGATGCGGACCTTACCGTTCGGCAATTGGCCAGACGGTGCCAAACGCTGAGAACGACTCTTGCGCTCGTCGAGCAACACTATCAGGCCGATGTCGTCCGGCAGCGCGATGCGTTGCGCGCCCTTCTTGCGGCGTTCAACGAAAGCAGCAAAGTGCTGGCGCAGACGTTGGTAGAAAAGGATCTTCTCGATCGCCACCGGATGGTGCTCGAGCGGGTTGTCCTCTCCTACGAACGGGTGATCAACTGGCTGCCCTTCATCGAAGAGGTGCTCAAGGAGTTTCACGCGATTTTTCCGTTCGACCTCTTTTTCGTCGCGTTTGCGGAAAAGCATGGGTTGACCGCGCACCTCTTCTACCCAGGGCGACCCACAGCGGCACAGCGATCCGATCTGGAACCACAACTCGTGCGCGAACTCCTTGCGCGTTTGAACCAACCGTTTGATGCCGCTGTCGACCTGGCGGTCCATTACCTGGATTGGACGCCGTGGTTTGGGATCGCGACAGCGCAATGCTATCAATTGCTCACCGAGAAGGTGCCCGATCATCGCTCAGGACTGGCCGGTATTCTTGGTGTTGGCTTTGGCACCGCGCAACCGCTCAGCGCGCAAGAGCAAACCGTGATCCGCTCGCTCTTGGCAATCCTGGTGATCGTCGTCGGGTCTAGCCGGGCGCTTTCAGACACGCTGCGCGAGCTTGAGTATTTTTCGATGCACGATCCGCTCACCCACCTCTACAACCGCCGCCATTTTCTCCACATGCTCGAGTACGAGATCGGTCGCAGCGAACGGCACCAGCATGCGTTTAGCCTCATCATGATCGATCTCGACGATTTCAAGGAGATCAACGACACCTACGGTCACCCCGCAGGTGACCTGGCGCTCACAGAGCTTGCGAACGTGCTCCAGGCGCAAGTTCGGCAAGGCGACCTCGCTTGCCGGATTGGCGGCGATGAGTTCATCTTGTTGCTTCCCGAAACGCCGCTGGAGGGTGCTAAGGCGCTCGCGCGCAAACTCTGTGATCGGTTGCGCGCCCATCGTTATTTCTATCAAGGGACCTCATTTCATGTGACCTGTTCACTGGGCATTGTGAGCTACCCGCAAGACGGAAAGTCGGTCCATGAACTCCTAGCGCACGCCGATCTGGCTGCCTATGAGGCAAAACGGCGAGGAAAAGACGAAATCTGCGCTTATGACGACCTCAAAACGCGCCGGACGGGCGGCGCTTTGACGCGTGACTCCCTTGCCGAGCAGCGCAGCGAGGTGGAAGCGCTTCGCGAAGCGCTCGCCGAGCGACGCATTGTTCCGTTTTTTCAACCGATCGTCGATATGGCAAGCGGTCAGGTGGTTGCGTTCGAGGTGCTCGCCCGCCTCATCCCGTCGGTAGGCGACCCGATCCCAGCAGGACGGTTCATCACGGTAATCGAAAAATATGGTTTGGGACGCGAACTCGACCGCCAGATCATTGCAGCAGCGCTCGCGGCGTTGCGTGACTTTCCAGGGGAAAAACCCACCCTTTTTCTCAACCTATCGGTACAGGAGATCCAAAACCGCAACGTGCTCGGTTTTGCGGCACGCCTTTGCCACCAGTGGGGGCTGGATCCCGGCCGCATCGTCTTCGAGCTCTTGGAGCGGCACGCCGTCGACGATCTCGAGAAGTTGCGCCAGTTCATCCGGCAATTGCGCAAAAGAGGGTTCCGGTTTGCGCTCGACGACTTTGGCAGCGGCTACAACAGCTTGCACTATCTGCGGGAACTGGAGCTCGATTTCGTCAAGATCGACGGCGCGTTCGTGCGGGGCATGCAAACGTCGCGCATCGACGAGGCGCTGGTGCGTAACCTCTCCAATCTCTGTGCGGATCTCGGCATGCAGACGGTAGCGGAATTCGTCGAAAATGACGAAATGTTTGCCATGTTGCAGAAGATGGGGATCACCCATGCGCAGGGCTACTACCTCGGTTTGCCGCTGCCTCGCCTGCCGGTGGTAGAATCGCTACCGCGCACTAGCTCCCCGTAGTTCAATGGACAGAACGAGCGCCTCCTAAGCGCTAGATCCAGGTTCGATTCCTGGCGGGGGGACGAAAGTGGCTATGAAAAAACATCAAAAAACCCCTCAACTTTTCCCACCGTGTGTCGATAACCCAATTAGAATTGCAAAATTCGGGCATCCAACCAAAGGGGGAAACGATGCGCATCAACCAGCCTGTGACCCAGCGTGAATACCCGGTGCGCGACGACTGCGCGATCATCAGCCATACCGACGAGAAGGGTCGCATCACCTATTTCAACAAAGATTTTCTGGAGTATTCCGGCTTTGCGCCCGAAGAGCTGATGGGGCAGCCGCACAACATCATCCGCCATCCGGATATGCCGCCCGAAGCGTTTCGCGACCTCTGGGCCACCCTCAAAGCGGGACGTCCTTGGCAGGGCATGGTGAAAAACCGGCGCAAGGATGGTGACCATTACTGGGTCAAGGCCACCGCAACCCCGAAACCGGGGGGCGGTTATATGAGCGTGCGGATGAAGCCCACGCGCGAAGAGGTTCAAGCCGCGGATGAACTCTACGCGCGGATGCGCGCCGGGGAAAAGATCGCACTCGAAGGGGGTAAAGTCCGCGCAGGCGCCATCACCCGCTTTTTGCGGCGCATTACCCTCAAGCAGCGGGTCGTACTCCTCATGCTCTTTCCGGTGATCGGTTTTGGGTTGTTGTTGGGTCTGGAGTGGTATGAATACGGGCAACCGTCGCTGCTTTCTTTTCTATTCACGCTCCTTGGTGTGGTCGTGACGCTGACGGTCGGTGGGTGGACGGTCAGCCGCCTCTCGCACGGTTTTGCCGAAGCGCTGCGCATCGCCCGTGCGGTGGCAAACGGCGAAATCAAAGTCGAGTTCGACGACATGGGGCGGGACGAGCTCGGCGAACTCTTCGACGCGCTTCAGATCATGCGCAACCGCCTCTTCGAATTGGTCTTTACGCTCCAGCAACAGCTCAAAGCGGTGCAGGAAGCGCAGCACGCGGCAGAGTCCTCTGCGCAAGCGATTGCCGCCAGCGCGCACCAACAGGCCGAAAATACCCAGGCGATTGCTGCTTCGGTCTCGCAGAATACCGCTTCCGCTCAAAAAATTGCCGAACACGCTACCGTTACGGCCAAAGCGGCCGTTGCGGCGCAGCAGGCGGTCGACACCGGCGCGCGAGTCGTTCACCGTGCCGCCGACGAGATCGCGCGTATCGCCCTTTCCGTCCGAACGTCGGCAGCGAATCTCACTAAGCTCGAAGGCATTGCAGGTGAAATCGGCCAGATCATCCAGACGATCCGTGAGATTGCCGACCAAACCAACCTCTTGGCGTTGAACGCCGCGATCGAAGCGGCGCGCGCAGGCGAACAGGGGCGCGGTTTTGCGGTAGTCGCCGACGAGGTGCGGAAACTGGCCGAGCGCACCGCGAAAGCAACGCTCGAAATCGGGACGATGATCGAACGCATTCAGGAAGAGACGCGCGTCTCGGTAACCAGCATGCAGGAGGGGGTGGCGCTCGTTGAAAAAGGGGCGGAGAGTGCCCACGAAGCGGGGAACTCGGTCGAGGAGATCAAGCGGGAAGCCGAAAAGGTGATCTCCGCTGCGCAGGAGATTCAGCGGGCGATGCACGAGGAGCTCGAAGCGCTGCGCGAAATCGAAACGCACGCCAAGCAGATTGCCGAAGACAGTCAACTGGTCGAGGAAAAAGCGCAAACCGTCGTTGCAGCCGCAGGCCAGGTGGGGCGTGCGACGCAGCAAGTCATCAACACCGCGTCGCTCTTCAAGACGTAGACAGCATCCCGAAACGCGTTTGCCACCGTTGCCAAAAGGCGTCGGGTACCGGCGCCTTTTCCCGTTTCGCGTAATCGAAGGTGACAACGCCGTGTTTGCCCCGCGCCACTTCGCGCCCGCTTGATGATTCCGTCAATTGCCAAACCAGGTCGAAACCGTAGCGGTGGAGGTCCGCGATGCCCATCGCGCAAAGCAGCCGTTCGCCATGAAAAGCTTCGCTGCGGTACTGTGCCGCCACGTCCGCGAGGATGATCCCTGCGCCGCCAATGTCTACCTGGGAAAAGCCCAATTCGGCCAAAAGCCTGCAGCGCGCTTCCGCGACCAGCCCCAAGAGCCGCGCATTGTCGAGGTGCTGCCCTTCGTTGATGTGTTCGATGTAGATCATGAGTTCGGTGACGAACGGCAGATGTTCGGGTAGAGCGATCTTGATGCGTGCCATGATGTGTGTAACCCATTCGTATCGGAACCTGGAAAGCCGATGATGATAACAGGAAAGCGCTGTACCACTTTTCCTTGCCGCACAGGCCGGCCGCGCTATAATGGATGTGGTGCTAACCCCAATCGAACCGGTGTCCATGCCGAAAACGATCGCGCTCCTGCGAAACGTCCCGCTTTTCTCGTTGCTCGAGGATGAGACTCTGACCCAGGTGGCCGAGGCTGCGCAGCCCGTGGTCCTGGAACGAGATCAAGTGCTTTTTTTCCGCGGCGACGCTTCGCGGGGGTTCTACGTGGTCGTGCAAGGGCGGATCAAACTCTATATCGACGGGCCGAATGGCGTGGAAAAGGTGATCGAAACGGTAGGGCCCGGCGGTACCTTCGGCGAAGCGGTGATGTTTCTGCGCCAGCCTTACCCAGTAAACACCGCCGCGCTGACACCGGCAGAAGTGCTTTTCATCCCGCGCGATGTGATCGAACGGTTGCTCGACGCGAATCGCGATTTCTGCCAACGGATGCTCGCCGGGATGGCGATGCGGTTGCGATCCCTCATCCACGATATCGAAACCTATTCGGTCTGTTCGGCAACCCAGCGCGTGATCGGTTACCTCCTGCAATTACTGCCGGAAGCAGGGGTGGCGACCAACGATGGCCCCATCTTGCTCGAATTGCCGGTGCAAAAATATGTGTTGGCCTCTCGCCTCAACCTGAAGCCAGAGACGCTCTCAAGGGTCTTTTCCGACCTTGCAGCCGAAGGTCTGTTACGCACCAGCGGGCGAAAAGTGTGGATTTTGGATTTGGAAGGACTGCGCGCCTTTGCGCCCCAAGAGGCGTTCTTGCCGCCTTGCCGCTGACTCTGATGACGCCAAAGTTCTGCCAGCGGTGTCCATTGGTCACCCAAGAGGTCTTGCACACTGCGCGCGACACTGGACGGATCGAAAAGTGTCCCATAAGCGTCGAAAACACACGCAGCAATTCCGTGCAGGCGTTTGGGGGGCATGGCGTTCGTCTCCTTGAGCGATCGTTCAAGGAGATTTTACACAACCAACGCGACTAGGAAGAAAAACGCAAAAATACCGTCGATCTTCTGCGTCAAGCTTCCAGGGATGCGCTGTAGCAACGACATGCGGGTCAAAGTAAGGAGGGCGAACGCGCCGATTGTGGCCGCTTATAAACCTTCGGTCAAGAGGGCGTAGATTTTCGGAAGCCGTTCGGCAAGCGTCGCCATGCGGGGGATGAGCAGATAGCCAGATTGGCCGAAGAGATAAGGGAGGTAGTCCGAAGCGTCTTTGTCGATGGTGAGGCAGAATGGGCGTACGCCCGCACGTTTGGCCTCACTGATCGCCATGCGGCAATCTTCGATTGCATAACGCCCTTCGTAACCGTCGAGGTCGTTCGGTTTTCCGTCGGAAAGGATCAACAGCAGGCGCAAACTGTGGGGTTGCTGTTCCAGCTGCCGAACAGCGGCACGTATCGCCGCGCCCATTCGCGTGTAGTAACCGGGTGTGATCGCTGCGATGCGCGCACGTACCGAGTCGGTTCGTCGTTCAGAAAAGCGTTTGAGCCAATGGAACAAGATCTCCGAGCGGCGGCGCGAAGAAAACGTGGCGATCGCGTAATCGTCGCCCGTGGCCGCGATCGCTTCGGAAAAGACCCACAGGGTGTCGCGGATGAGGTCGATTACCCGAAGGTCGTCGGACGCATGGGCATCGGTAGAAAGGGAGGTATCGGCCAAAAGCAGCGTCGCGATATCCCGGTGGTGGGCGCGCTTAGCCAGATAGAGACCGCGGTCGGCTTCCGCAAACCCTGCGATCCGATCCGCGCGAAAACGGACGAACCGTTCCAGATCGAGTTCGTCACCGTCGGGTTGGTCTGTCAAGGTGACGCGAATGGGAGCAAGCAGTTCGAGCTGCGCGCGTAGACGGCGAATCATGCGCCGAAGATGTTCCGGGATCTCGGCCGTAGCGTTGTCACTGGGTGGGGTTGTCATCACGACACGGCAAAAATTTTCCCGGTAGGATTGGGTGCGGTAATCCCATTCGGAAAGCAGCAGTTCGCCGTGCAGTGTCTCGTCCGATTCGGTGCCTGGTGCGGTTTCGACTTCCATGCGAACCCGCGCGGCAACCCGTTCGTCGTCGTCGGCGAAATGGAGCGTGTCGAGCGTCTCTGTGACGCGGCTGGGGTCCGCTTCCGGCTCGTCGTCCTGCGATCGATTGACTTTGACGTATTCGGCCCAAGAAAGAAGACTTTCTGCCCGGAATACGAGTAGCATTCCGTGCTCTTCTTTTGGCGCGTCGGTGCGTTCCGCGCGCAGGGTTCTCTGCTCCGTTTCCGTGTCGCGCGCTTTCGCATCAGAAGCGGCGTCGCGATGCTTTTTCGCTTCGGGCGGTGCCGCAGGATCTTCCAGAAACCAGAGCCACACCGGAAATGGTGCCTTTTTGCTACGATTGGGCTCTGGAAACGAGGTGAGTGCCCCGGGAGTGGTGAGCGCGAGCCGAATGGCGTTTTCCACTTCCGCTTCGGCAGGGGGAAGTCGTGCCGGATCGGGTCGGTATGCGATCAGAGCATGGACCAGTCGCCGATAGCGCGCTTCCCACGCCGGGAAGCGCGCAAGGGCAACGACCGTAGCACGCTGATTGGCAAGCCATAAGGGTTCGCCTTTCGGGACATAATGGGCAGCCGCCAGGGCCAGCCAGAAATAGGCGTCGCGGTTGAGCCTCGGATCGGGAAACCAGTCGATCGTCGCCGGGAGGTAGCACGCGTCTTGACCGATCATCGGCAGGGTATAGCGATCGCCGACACCCGCGATCCGTTCGACGAGGCTTCGCCGGTGATGACTTTGGCGCCGCACCGCCGGTTTAAGGACGCGCGCAGGGATTCCGCCGCAACCCCGATAAAAAACCGCAAGCGGGCGCACCCAATCGCTGAGCGCGACCGTCGCTTCCGGATGGTTGTGCTCGGCGACCCGCGTGATCCAGCGATCCCAGAGTGCACCGATCCACTCTTCCATCGCGACCGCTATCCTTCGAAAACGGAACGGACGATCTCTTCCAACCCGAGTGCGACTTCACGTTCATCGGTGAGCGCTTCGATGATCGCGGCATGGCACGCAAGCAACGGTTCGACGCCGCTGGCGATCAAGCGGGCGGCATAGACGAGCATGCGTGTCGAGATCACCTCTTCCAAATCGATTTGCTTGAGACCACGGATCGCTTGCGCCAAATGGACCAGTTTTTGTGCGACCCAAGGTTCGCAACCCGTCTCGGCAATGAGGATCTCACGCTCTTTTTCGGGTACGGGAAAATCGAAGCGCAGCGCGACGAAGCGTTGTCGGGTAGAGGGCTTCAGCCCTTTGAGAAAATTTTGATATCCAGGGTTATAGGAGACCACCAGCATGAACGTTGGTGGCGCCGTCAGATGCTCTCCGGTGCGTTCCAAGAAGAGTTCACGGCGATGGTCGGCGAGCGGATGGAGCACCACGGTGACGTCCTTACGCGCTTCGACCACTTCGTCCAGATAGCAGATCCCCCCTTCGCGAACCGCGCGGGTCAATGGACCGTCTTGCCAGACCGTTTCGTCGCCACGAATGAGGAAGCGGCCC
The DNA here is from genome assembly GCF_003574215.1 of Hydrogenophilus thermoluteolus. Taxonomy (NCBI): domain Bacteria; kingdom Pseudomonadati; phylum Pseudomonadota; class Hydrogenophilia; order Hydrogenophilales; family Hydrogenophilaceae; genus Hydrogenophilus; species Hydrogenophilus thermoluteolus. The sequence goes on from NZ_AP018558.1 coordinate 989,415, forward strand.
ACCAGGTCGGCAGCGGTGAGGTCGTCGTGACACGCTACGGTATAGAGCGGGACGCCCAAGCGTTCCGCCATATAAGCGACGAAGCGGGTTTTGCCCACACCGGTTGGTCCTTTGATCAGCACGGGGAGCTGGTTCGCGAACGCCTTTTCAAAGAGGGCGATTTCGTTGCCTTGGGGGTGGTAGTGGATGCTCATCGGCTAACCTTGTCCGCGGTTTGTGTTGTGTGGCTGGGGTTCGTCTCTTTTGGGGCAGCACTGGCAAACGGGCGCATCGCTTCAAGTCCTTGCGCCACCCGAATCACTTCGCCAACGACGATGAGCGCAGGGGGGTGGACTTCAGCTGCTTTCGCGATTGCGGGGAGCGTTGCCAACGAACCGACGATGCGCCGTTCCTGCGGCGTGGTGGCGGCTTCGATGATCGCTGCCGGTGTTTCCGGCGCACGCCCATGTGCGATGAGTTGCGCGCAGAGCTCAGGCAACGTGGAAACGCCCATGTAGAAAACGACGGTCTGTTTGGGGCGAGCCAATGCGGGCCAGTCGAGGTTGAGCTTACCGTTTTGCAAGTGGCCGGTGACGAAGAGGCAGGCTTGTGCCACACCGCGATGCGTCAGCGGCAGTGCGTTGCTCGCGGCCATGCCACAGGCCGCAGTGATGCCAGGAACGATCTCGAACGGCACGCCGGCCGCGGCAAGTGCCCATGCTTCCTCACCGCCGCGACCGAAAATCAATGGATCGCCACCCTTGAGACGGATGATGCGCCGCGGCGTTTCTTGCCACAGACGAACGAGCAGTTGGTTGATCTCTTCTTGAGGCAAGGTGTGATTTCCGGCGCTCTTGCCAACGAAGATGCGTTCGGCTGTGGGGGAGATCAGCGCCAGGACGCCATCGGAGACGAGGTTGTCATAGACGACCACGTCGGCGTGCTGCAAGAGCTTTGCTGCGCGCAGCGTCAGCAACTCGGGGTCGCCTGGCCCGGCGCCAACCAGATAGACTTGCGGTGTGGGGAGATCGCTCATCGGAGAACCCTCGTTTTTCTCTCATATCGGTGTTGTACCACTGTGGTGGTTGATTCGCTATGACCTACGTCAATTTGTTCATGTTTCTATCCCGGGCGACCATCTGGGCGGGGACGGATCAGGCGCGGGATGAAGCGGGTGAGGTAGAGCACGAAAGCACTGGCAAAAAAGAGTGCTGAAAGCCGTAAGCTCCAACCGGCCCATGACACAGGGGCTGCGGCAAAGAGGCGGGTAGCGGTTGCGGCGCCGATGAGGAAGAAAGCAAAACGCAAACCGCGGGGTGCGCGGTTGGGGTTCCCGCCGGTGTGTCCCAACGCGGTGCGGGTGATCATGCCCAGGATCATCCAACCCATGCCGCCGACGGTGATCAGATGGAGCACTGCGCTCCGCCAGCCCGATTCGCTCCAAACCGCCAAACCGAACGCGAGAATACCCAGACCGGTTGCGGCAAAGCCAAGATGAAGCACCCAAACCATCGGGTTTTCCCAAATGCGCGGGTGGTACCAGCGGACAGAGCGTTCGAGATAGGCGACTCCGGTGGCGACGCTGAGCACAAGCACCACAAAGCGTGGCGCGTCGAAGAGGAGCGCGCAGGCGAGCGCTTCCGCGCCGAGCACGGTCAGTCCAAGCGAATAAGCAGGTGTCGGTACTTGCTCCAGCGACAATGCTCGGCTGGTAAAAAAGGAGATGACCCGCAACCCCATGAACGCGATGATCGCCGCGATCGCAAATACGCCCGCTTCCAGAAAAGCGAGCGGGTTGCTCCATACGGATTGATCCCCGATTGAAGCGAGGAACCCCAACTCCAGTGCCCCGAGCACGAGGACCAAAAGCGGAACGGGGTAGTTACGCACTTGCTGTCGCTTCCAGACGCGAAACCAAAGCGTTTCAGCCGCAGCCAACCAGAAGAGCGCCGCGGGAATTGCGATCCCCAACAGAGACGGGGAGAACGTGGCGGCAACTCGGGTGATGAGCCAGAGTAGAACCAGCGCTCCCAAACGGATCCCGGCTAAAGGGGGTAACCCCGTCCAGTTGGTGACCGCGGTATGTAAGAAGCCGACGACGATCGCGCCGCCAAAACCCCAGACCATTTCGTGGCCGTGCCAAAAAAGGCTGGTTAGGAGGGGATCGACGCGCAGCGTGGTCCCGCCAAAAGGAGGAGCGATGCCCCAACCCCACAGCAAGACATTGACCACGACAAGTAGGCTGCCCAAGAGGTAAAACGGGCGAAAGGCCATCGCGAGCCATGCCGAGACGCTGGGCGCGAGTTGGGTGTGCATACGGTTCGGATCCATGCGCGTCCTTTGCAAAGATTTGGTTGTTCCCCAATTATGACGCAGGCGTTCTGTCCCTGCCTTGAGCTGCAACAGTTTTACCAAAACCTGAAAAATTGACAGGGATCAAGGCAAAGCAGACGCAGAAGCGCTAAAGTGCCCCATGCCATACCTTCATTGGGAAGGTGGCTTTCGTGGAATTAGGGGAGTAATGACCATGAGGATGAAGACCTTGACATTGGCACTGCTGGCGCTGCCTTGGGCAACCAGTGTCGCGTTTGCGCAGCATAAGGATGTATCGAAACCGGAAGTGAACTACCAAGCGGGCGGCTCTTCGTTGCAAGGCGTCGAGATGCACCAGGACATCAATCCGAAGGCGCCGCCAATGACGAAGGCGGAGTTCGAAAAAGCGCGTAAGATCTATTTCGAGCGCTGCGCCGGTTGCCACGGCGTGCTGCGCAAAGGGGCGACCGGGAAACCGCTGACACCCGACATCACCCTCGAAAAGGGAATACCTTATCTGGAAACGTTCATCAAATATGGGTCACCCGCCGGGATGCCCAACTGGGGAACGTCGGGTGAGCTCACCGACGAAGAGGTCAATCTCATGGCGCGTTACATCCAGCAGACCCCGCCGCAACCGCCGGAGTTTGGCCTCGCTGAGATGAAAGCGACCTGGAAAGTGATCGTTCCGCCCGAGAAGCGGCCAACGAAGAAGATGAACAACTACAATCTGGACAACCTCTTCTCGGTGACGTTGCGTGACGTTGGGAGGGTGGCGCTCATCGACGGGGATACCAAGAAGATCATCAACATCGTCCCCACGGGCTACGCGGTACATATCTCGCGCCTTTCCGCCTCGGGTCGGTACCTCTACGTAATCGGGCGCGACGCCAAGATCAACATGATCGACCTGTGGATGGAGAAGCCCGACAACGTCGCAGAGATTCGCATCGGTCTGGAGGCGCGTTCGGTCGAAACCTCCAAGTTCAAAGGGTATGAAGACAAGTACGCAATTGCGGGCTCCTACTGGCCGCCGCAATACGTGATCATGGACGCGGATACCTTGGAACCCCTCAAGATCGTCTCGACGCGCGGGATGACGGTCGACACGCAAGAGTATCATCCCGAACCGCGCGTTGCGTCGATCGTCGCGAGCCACTTCCGGCCGGAGTTCGTCGTCAATATCAAAGAGACCGGGAAGACCCACCTGGTCGACTATTCCGATATCGACAACCTGAAGATCACCGAGATTCCGCTCGCGCGATTCTTGCATGACGGTGGTTGGGACGCCTCGAAGCGCTACTTCCTCGTCGCGGCGAACAAGTCGAACAAGATCGCGGTAATCGACGCGAAAGAGGGTAAGCGCGTCGCGCTGATCGATGTCGGCAATATCCCGCACCCGGGCCGTGGCGCGAACTTCGTCGATCCGAAGTACGGACCGGTATGGGCAACGGGACATTTGGGTGACGAAACGATCGCGGTGATCGGTACCGACCCCGAGAAACACCCGCAGTATGCGTGGAAGGTGGTGCGCACCCTCAAGGGGCAAGGCGGGGGGAACCTCTTCATCAAGACCCATCCGAAGTCGAAGCACCTCTACGTCGATACGCCGCTCAACCCCGATCCGAAGGTATCGCAGTCGGTTGCGGTTTTCGATCTCACCAACCTCGACGCGCCGCCGAAGATTTTGCCGATCGCCGAATGGGCCGGTTTGGATGACGATGGAGCCAAACGTGTGGTTCAGCCGGAATTCAACAAAGATGGCGACGAAGTGTGGTTCTCGGTCTGGTCGGCGAAAGACAAGAAATCGGCAATCGTCGTGGTCGACGACAAAACGCTGCAACCGAAAGCGGTGATCCAAGATCCGGCATTGATCACACCGACGGGCCACTTCAACGTCTACAATACGCAACACGACATCTACTGAGCGGTATGCGCGATGGTGGCGAAGCAAAGCAATTTGGCTATCGTGCATTTTGCTGCGCAGGCCATCGCGCTGCTCGCACTGCCTATTGCACACGCTGGTGCGGGCGATGTGATCTCGCCCGCGCCCACATCTGAGCGCCAGCGCGCGATCGTCCATCTGGTGCGCCAGGACTGTGGCGCGTGTCACGGAATGACCCTGCAGGGCGGGTTAGGGCCGCCGTTGACGCCCGAAGCGTTGGCGGAAAAGCCGACGGAGAGTTTGGTGGCGACGATCTGCCAAGGTCGCGCTGGAACGCCAATGCCCCCTTTTGCCCCTTTTCTTTCTGAGGATGAAGCAAGATGGATCGTCGAACGCCTGAAGCAGGGCTTTCCCAGCGAATGAAACGGGTTGCCCTACTCCTGCAAGCAACCCTTTTGTTTTTCGGGGGTGCGCTTGGGACACACGCGCACGAATCTGGTGGGCACGATATGCTCGGCGCCTCGGTTTTGGCGTTACCCACTGGGGATCTTGGCGTCGTGATCGAACGTGCAACCGGCAGTGTATTGTTGGTGGCGCATTCACAACCCCGCATCATCAAGCGTCTGGAAGGATTGGGCGATCTTTCGCACGCTTCGGTGGTCTTCTCCCGTGATCAACGCTATGCCTATCTTTTTGGCCGTGACGGTGCGCTCACGCAGATCGACTTGCTGACGCAGCAGGTCAAGAAACGGGTTGCGCAGGCGACGAACAGCATCGGCGGTGCGGTTTCCAGTGACGGCAAACTTGTGGTGGCGCAAAATTACGCGCCGGGAGGTATCAAAGCGTTCGACGCCGAGACGCTGGCGTTGGTCGCCGATATTCCTGCGCAACCCGGCGCAACGGGAGCACCTTCGAAAGTCGTTGGGTTGGCCGACTTGCCGGGGCGGCGTTTTGCCTACGCGCTCTTCGATGCCAACGCGCTCTGTTTGACCGATCTCTCCAATCTGGCGCAACCGAAAACCGAATGCCACCTCGCTGGAAAACAGCCTTACGACGGCTTGGTCTCCAACGACGGCCGGTTCTACCTGGCGGGCCTGTTTGGTGAAGACGGCATCGCATTCTACGACGATCTCTACCCGGAACGGGGGGTGCAAAAGATCCTTGCGGGGTATGGCCGCGGCGAACAGCCGTTACCGGTATATAAGATGCCCCATCTCCGCGGTTGGGCGGTCGCCGGAGATTTTGCGTTCTTGCCGGCGATCGGTCGGCACGAAGTGTTGGTGGTCGATACCCGCACCTGGCAGGAAGTCGGTCGCGTGCCGGTCAAAGGGCAACCCGTTTTCGCGGTTGCGCGTCCTGATGGGCGTGAAGTTTGGGTCAATTTCGCTTTCCCTGATAACGGTTGGGTGCAGGTGATCGACCGCAAGACGCTTGCGGTGACCCATACCTTTTCACCGGGAGAGGCGGTGCTCCATCTCGAGTTTACGCCAAAGGGTGATCAAGTTTGGGTCTCGGCACGCGACAGCAACGCGGTGGTGGTTTATGACACCTCGACCAAAACGGAGGTTGCGCGGCTTCCTGCCCGTGCTCCGAGCGGGATCTTTTTTACCTATCTCGCTGCGCTGTTCGGTCGGTGAGGGGAAAGGCGTGACCAGTTATCTCAGTGCGGACCGAAGTGTGCAGATCCTTCTCTCCTCCGGGTGTAACCCCTCGGCAGATGACCTCGTATCGACTTGGACGCTTCACCTCGTCAATGCGTGGCAGCGTGGTTTTCCGCTGGTTTCGCGGCCATTTGCCGAAATCGCGAAAGCGCACGGCGCATCGGAAGCCGAAGTTCGATCTGCTTTTTGCAGCGCCAAAGCGAACGGATGGATCGATCGGATCGGCCCGGTTTGGGCGCCGCGGACCGTCGGATGGAGCACTCTTGCTGCTGCCCCCGTCCCCGCGGAGCGGCTGCACGAAGCGGGTTCGATCATCGCGCGCTACCCGGAAATCAACCACAACTATGCCCGTAGCGGCGCCGAACTCAACTTGTGGTTCGTACTGACCGCCCCCACCGAAAACGCGGGTCGATCGCTTTTGGTAACCCTCAGTCAGGAAATCGGCGCCCCGATCTACCTTTTTCCGCTGGTACGCGAATACCACATCGACCTAGGGTTCGACTTCGTCCAAGGGGGCAAGGCGCAAGCGCGCGAACGCGTGCCGAAGACACCGTGCGACCGCTGGCGTACACAGGCGTTGTCCAAACGGGAACAGCAATTATTTGCGATTCTGAGTGAGGGATTGCCGCTCGTTCCCCAACCGTATCGGCAGATCGCCGAGCAATGCGGTTGCGTGGAAAGCGACGTGGTGCAGCAGATTGCGCACTGGCTCGCCGAAGGGACGATGCGCCGTTTCGGTGCCGTGGTTCGTCATCGGGCGTTGGGATGGACGGCCAATGCGATGGCGGTCTGGGCCGTGCCGCCGGCATTGGTGGACGAACTGGGGGTGCAACTGGCTGCAGAGCCGGAGGTGCATCTCTGCTATCGACGCGAACCGGTGCCCGAAGTCTGGCCTTATACACTCTATGCGATGGTCCACGGCAGCGATTCGACCCACGTTGCGCAAGTGGTCTCAGCGATCCAGCGCCGCTTGGCACTCGACCGTTTTTCCCATCGACTGCTCTTTAGTACCCACTGCTTCAAACAGACCGGAGCGCGCTATGTCCGTTCCCGCGCCGCATGAGCTGTGCGAACGTGAGCGACTCCTCCTTTGGGCGCTTCAAGATCATCTGCCTTTGGCAACGCGCCCGTTTGCGCGTTGGGCTGAATGGCTCGGGATGCCTGAAAGGGCGATTGCCGCGCAGATTGCCCAATGGTTGCAGGAGGGGTTGATTACCCGGTTTGGTCCGTTCATTCAAGTCGAGCGCAGCGGTGGCGCGTTCGTCCTCGCGGCGGTTGCTGCGCCTGAATCGGCGCTGGAGCAGACGATTGCGGCGATCAATGCGTTTCCCGAAGTGGCCCACCACTATCTGCGCACCCATTTGCTCAACTGTTGGTTTGTGATCGCTTGTGAAAACGAGCGCGCGGTGACGGGGGTTGCGCGGGTGATAGAGCAGGCAACCGGATATCGGGTTTGGCTCTTCCCCAAAGAGCGTGAATATTTCGTCCGTTTGCGTTTGCTGCCGTGGACGCCGCAAACGGCCCCTGACGAGGTTACATTGGCGGACTGGTCGGGACTCCTGGCGCAAACGCGGCCGACAGAACCCTCGGAAACGTCCCAAACGGAAGGGATGGTGCCGCGCCCTTTGTCGGCGCGCGAACGGGCGTTGCTCATCGCGACGCAAGCCGGGTTACCGTGTGTCGTCGAACCGTTTCGCACCGTCGCAGACCACCTGGGGTGGCGGGAAAACGAGGTGATCGATACCTTTTCCGCGCTGATTGCACGCGGCGTGGTTCGTCGTCTGGGCATCGCGGTCAATCATTACGCATTGGGTTATCGTGCGAATGCGATGTGCGTCTGGGATGTCGCCGACGAAGCAGTGGACGCGGTCGGATCCTGGCTGGCGGCAACCGGTGCGGTCAGTCATTGTTACCGGCGACCGCGCCATCTGCCCCATTGGCGCTTCAATCTCTTTGCGATGTTGCACGGTCGCACGCGGGATGAAGTGGAAGCGCAACGTGCGCGGCTGATCGAGGCCTGTCACCAGCGCTTTCCCCAGGCGCTCACGGCACACGATGCGCTCTATTCGACACGGATTCTGAAAAAAAGCGGCGTTCGCCTGCGCCCAACAGCGATCGCGTAAATAGTCCCCCAAGGAGCCCAAAAATGTTTCGCATTTCCGCTTTCATTGCTGAACTCTTCGAACCGACACCCGTTCGGGAGCGCCGTCGCTTGCCTGGGCCCGTCGTGATCTGGAACCTCATTCGCCGCTGTAATTTGCTGTGTGCCCACTGTTATTCGCTTTCCGCCGACACCGATTTTCGCGGCGAACTGACCACGGAAGAGGCGCTTGCGGTGATCGATGACTTGGCCGCGATGCGTGTGCCGGCGTTGATCCTTTCCGGCGGGGAGCCGCTTTTGCGTCCCGATCTCTTTCTCCTGGCCGATTACGCCAAGGAGAAAGGACTTTACACAGCGCTTTCCACCAACGGGACGTTGATCGACGACGCGATGGCCGAGCGGATTGCCGCGACCCATTTCGACTATGTCGGCATCAGCCTCGATGGCCTCGGGGAAACGCATGACCGTTTTCGGCGCAAAGCAGGAGCGTTCGATGCGTCCCAACGAGCGCTCTTGGCTTTACGTGACCTGGGGGTGAAGGTGGGGGTGCGCTACACGATGACCGAGGACAACGCGCACGATTTCGTACCCCTGCTCGATTGGGTTGCCGAGGCAGAGATTCCGCGCTTTTATTTCTCACACCTCAATTACGCCGGGCGGGGCAAAAAAAATCGCGGGCGTGATGCGGTTGCCCAAACGACGCGCCGCGCCCTTACGACCCTTTTCGAACGGGCGCTTGCCGATTATCGTGCTGGAACGGGCCGGGAATACACCACAGGCAACCACGATGCCGACGGTCCGTTCTTTCTCTTGTGGGTGCAGGCCAATTTCCCTGAGCGTGCCGAGCATATCGCTGCGAAGCTGCGTCAATGGGGGGGCAACGCCAGTGGCGAAAACATTGCCAATATCGACAACTTAGGGAACGTTCATCCCGATACGATGTGGTGGCATGTCACGCTGGGCAACGTGCGCCACCGCCCATTCTCGGCGATTTGGCGCGATGAAACCCATCCGTTGCTTGCGGCATTGCGTCGCTATCCACGTGCGATCAGCGGGCGTTGTGGTGCGTGTCGTTATTTGTCGCTCTGCAACGGCAGCTCTCGGGTTCGCGCCGAAATGGCCGCCGGTGACCTGTGGAGCGAAGACCCCGCATGCTATCTGAGCGACGAAGAGGTGGGGGTGACTCCGAGTTCGGGCGGCGTTGCTGCGCAGTCCAAAACCGCTGAGCTTGTGACGCACTAAGGGGCGAATCCGATGACGCTGCGAACGAAAAAGAAAGCGGTAGCGATCGTGCTGGCATTATGGGTTTTTGGCCATCCCCCGTCGCTTTTCGCGCAAGGGCCAGAAGCCCTGTATCGTGATCTGTGTGCGCAGTGTCATGGTCGTGACCGTACCGGTGGCTTGGGTCCTGCGCTGTTGCCCGAGAGTGTGGAGCGGCTGCGGTTGCCGAACGTGGTCGATGTGATCGCGAAGGGGCGCTTGGCAACGCAAATGCCAGCATTTGCTGGGCAACTGACGCCGGAGCAGATCACGTCGCTGGCCCAATGGCTGAAGACCGCCCCAGCCGAGATCCCGGAATTTACGTTGGCAACGATGCGGGCAACCCACTGGTCGAAACCGGTGTTGCCGCTCGACGGCCCGAAGGATGGGGGAGACCGTTGGAACCGTTTCGTGGTGGTCGAGCAAGGTGACCACCATTTGACGGTGCTCGATGGAGAACGATTCCAGGTCTTGGCTCGGCTACGTACCCACTACGCCGTGCATGGTGGACCCAAATTTTCACCGGATGGGCGTTTCGTCACGGTTGCCTCTCGAGACGGCTGGGTCGAGAAATTCGACCTCTGGGCGTTGGAGAAGGTGGCAGAGATCCGCGTCGCGGTCAATACCCGCAACGTCGCGGTCTCCAGCGATGGTTGTTATGTCGCGGTGGCAAACACCCTGCCCGAAACCCTCGTGATCTTGGACAGCAACCTGGCACCGATCAAAATCCTGCCTGGGCAAAGTCTTGACCGCAAAGAGCATTCGCGGCTTTCCGCAGTCTATGACGCGCCGCCACGCAAGAGTTTCATCGTCGCCTTCAAAGAGATGCCCGAGTTGTGGGAAGTGAGTTACGATGAGGCAGCCGAACCGGTTTTCGACGGCTTGGTCCATGATCACAAAATGGCGGAAGGCTTGGCCGTGCCGGGGTTTCTCCATCCGAAGCGGACCCGTCTTCCCGCGGTACTGGATGACTTCTTCTTTGCGCCGGGGTACCGCAATCTGATCGGCGCGTCCCGAAGCGGGGAGAGTTTCGTGGTCAATCTCGATGTTCGGCAGGCGATTGCGTCACTGCCACTCGAAGGCATGCCCCATTTGGGGTCGGGCATTACGTTCGAGTACGCCGGTCGGCGGGTCATGGCAACCACCAATTTGCGCCGTGCCGAACTTTCGGTGATCGACCTCGATCGGTGGGCGTTGGTGAAATCGGTACCGCTTTGTGGTCCGGGCTTTTTCGTCCGAAGCCATGAAAAGAGCCGGTATCTCTTCGTCGATTCGATGATGGCGCCGAACTGTCGCGATACCCTCACCGTGATCGACAAAACCACACTAGAAGTCGTCAAAACACTACGCCCGAAACCCGGTAAGACGTTTGCCCACGTGGAATTTACCGCTGATGGACGCTATGCGCTGGCGAGTGTGATGGAACCGGCGCCGGATGGCGCGCTTTTGGTGATCGACACCGAGTCGCTCGAGGTGGTGCGTGAGATTCCGGCGCACAAGCCGATCGGGAAATACAACGCCTGGAACAAGGTGCATCGTTCCGAAGGAACCAGTTGGTGACTGGGGAACAACCCGTCGCAACGCAAAAGGCCCTCTATCCGCCGGGTGACTTGGCGATCTGGTTCTTCATTTTTGCCGAGTTGAGCGCGTTTTTTGCCCTTTTCGTCACCTATGCGGCGAGTTATCGCGGTCACTATGAACTCTTTGCGACGATGCAACAAACCCTGGATCCGGAGTGGGGGCGGTGAATACGGTTTTGCTTCTGGTGGGCAGTTGGGCGGTTGCCCGGGGCGTGGTGGCAGCAGAGTCGTTGCCGCAACAAAAAGCAGCGCGCCCGGTGGGCGCATGGTTGCTTGTCGCGACCCTCTGTGGGGTGGGATTCCTGGTCAGCAAAGGGGTGGAATATGCCGCGAAATATCGCGCCGGGATCGACCTCGACACCAACCTCTTTTATACCTTCTACTATTCGCTGACCGCTTTTCACGCTATGCATGTGGTGTTGGGGGTCGTGATCTTGACGATCGTCACGGTGAAAGCAGCGCGTGGGGCGTACCACATGGGCGCAACGGTGGGGATCGAGACCGCAGCCAGTTATTGGCATATGGTTGATCTGGTATGGCTTATCCTCTTTCCGCTCCTTTACCTTCTGGCGATTCCGGCATGAAAAACGCGAAGAAAAACCCTGCAGTAGCAAAGCGCAGTCGCCTGATCGATGTCACCGCGCTGGTCTTACTTGTCGCCACGGTGGGAGCTGCCGCCCTGAGCGAATGGGGGCGGCATCAGGTTGCTGGCGAATGGCTCTCGCACCTCCTCTTACTCTTGGCGGTGGGTAAAGGGTTGGCGGTGGTCGATGTCTTCATGGACCTTCGTTCGGTAGTGTGGCGTTGGCGGGGACTGATCTGGGCATGGGTAGCCGGTGTCGTCGCCATTTGCGGCGTACTGATCCTGGGCAAAAGCTGAGAGCGTTTGTGTATTGTGTGTTGTAGGAGGAACCCATGTTTGAGTTTCTTTTCAGGAGAAAGAGTGCGGGTCAGATGCAGCCTAAGCAATCCGAACCGCAGCTGCATCAAGGGACAGCGCCAGGTACTCATCTGCACTACGATCCCAGCCTCGTGCCGTCACTGATGGCCGATCACCGCAAGTTATTCGAAATCTTCGGGTGTGCATAAAAAAAGCCCCGGTCGGCAGTGCCAGCCGGGGTCAATTCCCACGATAGGAGAGCCCAACTCGGTTATGCCGACGCCTCTTGGGCGAGCGGTCGATATTCGGGTGAACCTTCCACGCCTTTGAAGAAGCTGGTGATGTAGGCGAGCAGGCCGGCGAAGAACGCGACGCCCGCGATCACGCGCAACCAGTAGAAGAGCGCGAGTTGCTCTTGCACCTCCATGAAGGGGAGCGGATTCGCGCCCATGCGTTGCAGCCACACTTGGAGGATCCCCGCGGCGGTGAGGAAGAGCGCGATGAAGGTCATCGAGATGGTCATCACCCAGAATCCCCACATCTCGAGCACTTGCGAACGGTTGCCGTTGGCTTCGCGACCGTTCAATTTCGGCCAGACGTAGGAGATCATGGTCAGCACCACCATCGCGTACGCCCCGTAGAAAGCCAGGTGACCGTGCGACGGGGTGATTTGTGTGCCGTGGGTGTAGTAATTGACGGGTGAGAGGGTATGGAGGAATCCCCAAACACCCGCGCCCAGGAAGGCCATCACACCCGTTCCCAGCGCCCAGAGCGTAGCGGCGCGGTTGGGATGGTTCCGCCGCCGACGGTTGACCATGTTGAACGCAAAGAGGGTCATCGCGAAGAACGGAATCGGTTCGAGCGCGGAGAAGACCGAGCCCCACACTTGCCAGTAGCCCGGTGTGCCGATCCAATAGTAGTGGTGCCCCGTTCCGATGATGCCGGTGACCAGGGTCAGGGTGATGATCACGTAGAGCCACTTGTCGATCACCTCGCGGTCGACCCCGGTCACTTTGATCAGGACGAACGCCAGGATCGCACCCATGATCAATTCCCAGACCCCTTCGACCCAAAGGTGCACGACCCACCACCAGTAGAATTTGTCACGGACGAGGTTATCCGGGTTGACGAAGGAGAAAAGGAAGAAGATCGCCAGCCCCCAAAGCCCGAGCAGCAGCACCGAGCTGATCGCGGTTTTACGTCCTTTGAGGAAGGTCATGCTGAGGTTATATAGGAACGAAAGCGCGACCAAGACGATCCCGATCTTGGTGATCGTCGGTTGCTCCAGGAATTCACGCCCCATCGTCGGCAGGACGTCGTTGCCGGTCATCTCGGCCAGCTTCGCGTACGGAACCAGCAGATAGCCCAATACGGTGAGTGCGGCTGCGACGAGGAAGATCCAGAAGGTGGCGATCGCCAGCTTCGGAGCATGCAGTTCGCGTTCCGCCTCTTCAGGGACGAGGTAGTAGGCGGCACCCATGAACCCCATCAACAACCAGACGATCAGCGCGTTGGTATGGACCATGCGCGCCACGTTGAAGGGAATTGCCGGGAAGAGAAAATCGCCGACGACGTACTGAATGCCCATGATCAGGCCAAAGAGCACCTGCGCGACGAAGAGCGCGATCGCCGCGACGAAGTAGGGCTTGGCCACCGCTTGTGATTGGTACTTCATGAGAAGGTCCTCCTGATGGATTCGTTATCGGCAAAAGAACGGATCGTCAACCCTCGATGTTGGGCGGCCAGCCGTTGGTATCGATCTCCGAGGCGTAACGGAGGAATTCCACCAACGCGTCGAGCTCTTCCTCGGTGAGGTTGAACTGCGGCATTTGGCGCCGCCCCGGTGTGCCGGTCGGTTGTGCCTTGATCCAAGCCTTGATGAACTCAGGACCCCGCCGTTTGTAGACGTTGCCGAGTTCCGGCGCGAAGTAGGCGCCTTCCCCCAAAAGCGTGTGGCAGCCGATGCAGTTGTTTTCTTCCCAAACCCGTTTGCCTACGGCTACTTGGGGGTTGGCTTCGAGCAACGCACGGGCGTCACGCTGCGGCAACGCGCTTTCGGTATGGAACGTCAGCGCGAGAAAGAGCAAAAAAGAAAAAAGGGCGCCGCCATAGAAAATATTGCGGGCCGTTGTCGTGGAAAAGGTACTACTCATCATTTGGCTCCTTGTCACAAAACCCGACAATGGGTTGGCAAGGAGCAGTCTAATGATTCGTGCGGAAAGATGCCTTGACCCGCGTCAATTTATGGCAAAGCGTGGTGTCAGCCAACTGAGTGGGTGGTGGTAGATTGCAGTGCCGACGAGCATCGCAACGCACACCAACGCCACGACGCATGCACACCACTGTCCGCGACGTGTCTGCGCGCGTTTGAGCGCAAAGTGCCCTGCGATGATGTAGGCGAGTAACCAAAAGAATTTCGCCGTCAACCACGGGGTGATGAAGGGGTATTGGCCGATCATCGCTGCCATTCCGAGCCCAGAAGTCAGCAGTAGGGTGTCGTTGATGTGGGGAAGGACGCGGGCGAGCGGCGTGTGCAGCCAAGGATGGGAGCGAAGCCTCCAGGTAAAGCGAAGGAGAAACCCTACGATCGTGAGCGTAACGGTGGTGAGATGCAGGTGTTTGAGCAGAATGTAACTCATGACGTAGCGATTTGAGCGGATTCTGTGGGGTCGAGATGTTTCCGTTCCCATTCGTTGAAGAGTTGCCACGCGTGCCAGAGGATGCGCGCGAGTTGCACTGCCGTGGCAATCACCGCGATGCCCGCAACGCGGCTCATCGGTTCCGGCAGGAAAACGGCGGCGAAAAGAAGCAAAAGCGTTGCCAGCCAGAGCCAACGCAACCGTTCGCCTTCCTTTTCCGGGGTGATCTTGAGCATCGTCGGCGGAAAACCTTTGCGGTTGGGCATCTGTTGGATGTTGAGCCAGGTAAGGAAGGGAATGATCTTGATCCACATCGCGCAGATCACCCCGGCGAATCCGCCCCAGAAGACCATGATGCCGACAAGGAATGGAGAAAACTCAGGCAAAGTGGCACTGGCAAAGGCCATCGCCACGGCAAGACATAGGGCGATCATCGCGCTCCGCCAAAGGTGCCCTGTGGTCTCCCGTTTTTTGCGTTTGCTGCGATCTTGCAGGGCGAGCGTTTGTGCCGCGAATGCCCACGCCAACCAGCCAACGCCAAGGACTACCCAGAGCGGTGTCTTTTCCGGATGGATGACGCTGAAGATGAATGTGATGAGTGCGGCTCCCCAGAGCGCAGTGGTGAAGCGCCGGCGCGTGGTGGGGGGATAAACCGGCGTGAGTTGAAACATCGGGACGACGACGAACCCCACCGTGGCAACCAGCGCCAAGCCCCACAGCCCCCACGCCGCGCTCAGATGCAGCGTAACCCATTGCAGATGGTCGAAAGCGAAATGGTCTGGGGCGATGCGCTGAAGGAGGAGCAGTGCACCGAGTGTCAGCGTGAGGCCAAGCCCCGCGGCAACCCAGCGCAGATCGCGGATGCTGTCGGAAAGCGAGGGGATGCGCAGCAGCAACCACAGGGTGAGGAACGCAACTGGAGCCAGTGCGGCAAGCAGCAACGCGAGCGCAACGCCAGCGAGCGCGTGGGCGACGCTGAGCGAACCGGTCCAGAGGAAGTGCGCAGCCAACGCCAAGACCCCACCAGCAAAAGCGGCACGCGGCCAGCGGCTTCGACGCCATCGTGGGGGCCAGCTGTGCCCGGAGAGCACGGGGATGACCTGCATCAATGCGCCGACCATCACCGAACCCATGAAACCGAGCGCAAAAAGGTGGGTGAGCGCCAACGCAGCAGGATGCCAGCGACTCAAAAAGAGCTCAGATCCTTCGCTGAGGAGCAAAACGCCCGCAAGTACCAGAAAAAA
This sequence comes from Hydrogenophilus thermoluteolus, assembly GCF_003574215.1. Taxonomy (NCBI): domain Bacteria; kingdom Pseudomonadati; phylum Pseudomonadota; class Hydrogenophilia; order Hydrogenophilales; family Hydrogenophilaceae; genus Hydrogenophilus; species Hydrogenophilus thermoluteolus. The sequence goes on from NZ_AP018558.1 coordinate 1,004,957, forward strand.
AGGCGCAAGCGCAAACCAACGCATCGGCATCCGGTACGCGGGTGCGGCTTCGATACGCAGATCGGCGGTCTTCACGGAAGGGGTTTCCAGATATGTATTTCAACCGTGCCGTCGCCGTGGTCGTGGCAGGAATAGCGCCAACCCCATTCGTCCAACGCGTCGAAGAGCGGGAGAGGATGGCGATAGAGCAACAAGCGGATCCACTGGTCAGGGTGCAGCGTCTCTAACGTCTCGATGGTCCGGTTGAAGGGTTCCGGTGGCAGCCAAGTGCGGGCGTCGATCGTGACACATCCGACTTCGGTAAAGCCGGGCGGAGGTTCCGCCCAAGGCTTGTCGTGCGCTACCGCGGGATCACTCATACGGTCTCCTGAAGTTGGGTGACGAATTCGGTGCCCAAGAGTTGGTCACACATCGGGTAGAGCACGTTTTCCTCTTTGAGGTTGTGCTGCTGATTCATGATGAGTAACGTCTCGACCACACCGCGCAAATTTTCTGCATCGTGTTCGGCGACTGCGGCGTCACCTTCTGCCAGCAGTTCGCGCATCTGATCGTGTTCCATGCGCATCACGCGGGTGGGACCTTGCGTGATTCCGCTTTTCGCTTCGAACGCGGGAAAGAGGGTTTCTTCCTCCACCGCAAAGTGGCGTAAGAGTTCATCGGCGAGCGCCCGCCACGCGGTCGTGATCGCGTCCCAGTCCTCGTTGTCCAGGACGTTTTCCAACTGGGAAAAGAGCGTATCACAATGGCGGTGTTCCGCGGTGAGGTGTTCTGCGATCGACATCTTTTGGCTCCTTGAGAGAGAGCAACATCCTTGAATCGATTTTACAGGGCAAAACCGCGTTCGACTATGATTTGCATCAAGAAAGCGGAGGGAGTTGGGCGCGATTGGCGTGCGTGCCGGGTAGAATCGCAACAGGATAAAAAAAGGAGAATCGAATGAAGCTCGCAGTGATCGGAACGGGGTACGTGGGATTGGTGACGGGTGCCTGTTTTGCCGAAATGGGCAACTCGGTTTGGTGCGTCGATATCGACGCAGAGAAGATCGAGGGGTTGAAGGCGGGGCGGTTGCCGATTTACGAACCCGGACTTGATGAGATCGTCGAGCGCAATGCGCGGGAAGGTAGGTTGCACTTCACCACCCAGCTTGCGGATGCTGCCAGCGCGTGTGACCTCTTTTTCATTGCGGTAGGCACGCCGCCGCAAGAAGACGGTTCGGCCGACCTGCACCATGTGCTCGCGGTGGCGCGGCAGATCGGCGCGGTGATCGAACGCGATGCGATCGTCGTCGACAAATCGACCGTCCCAGTGGGCACTGCCGAACTCGTGAAAGCGGAGGTGGAGGCGGCGCTCGCCGCGCGCGGCAAATCGTTGGCGGTTGCGGTGGTCTCCAACCCTGAGTTCCTCAAAGAGGGTGCGGCGATCGAGGATTTCATGCGTCCCGACCGCATCGTGGTGGGCACCGACGACGAGCGGGCGCGCTCGGTGATGGCAGAGCTCTACGCGCCGTTCAACCGCAGCCATCAGCGCGTGATCTATATGGGGGTGCGCGACGCCGAAATGACCAAATACGCGGCCAATGCGATGCTCGCCACCAAAATCAGCTTCATGAACGAGATCGCGACGCTCTGTGAGCAGTACGATGTCGACGTCGAAAAGGTGCGTATCGGGATCGGGTCTGATTCGCGCATCGGCTACCATTTCATCTACCCAGGCGCGGGTTACGGCGGCTCGTGCTTCCCCAAGGATGTCAAAGCGCTCGTGCAGATGGCACGGCGCGTCGGAGTAGAACCGCTCGTGCTCGACGCGGTGGAAGCGCGCAATGCGGCGCAAAAACAGACGTTACTCAACAAGATCGTCGCGCGTTTCGGTGAATCGCTTGCTGGGCGCACGTTTGGTGTTTGGGGGCTGGCATTCAAGCCGGGCACCGACGACATGCGCGAAGCGCCGTCGATTCCGCTCATCACGGGGCTCATCGAACGGGGCGCGTGTGTGAAGGCCTACGATCCGGTGGCGATTGCGAACGCTCAGAAGGTATTTCCGCAGGATTGGCAAACCGAAGAACGGCTCATTTTCACGACGCACCAGTATGGCGCACTCGAAGGGGCGGATGCGATGGTGCTCGTCACCGAATGGAAGCCGTTCCGCCACCCTGACTTCGAGGCGGTGAAGCGGTTGCTGAAATCGCCGGCGGTGATCTTTGACGGCCGCAACCAGTACGATCCGGAGGCGCTTGCGCGCGAAGGGATCGTCTATTACGGAATCGGACGGCGCAACCGCCTTGCCCAGTGAGGTGCGTCCCGAATAGGCCGCTGGTTGTGTGCAAAGTCCGGTAAGCGGTCGTGGTGATGCCCCTTTTGGCTGCGCACGCAGCCAAAAGGGGGTGACGGTCTGAAAGCGCCGTTACGCAGCGGCAAGGGCTTGATCGAGGTCTTCGATCAGGTCGTCGACGTGTTCGATCCCGATCGAAAGCCGGATCATGTCCTCACTGACACCTGCTTTTTCGAGCTCTTCCGGTGCCAGCTGACGGTGGGTGGTCGATGCCGGGTGGCACGCGAGCGACTTGCAGTCGCCGATATTGACCAGCCGCGTGAAGAGTTTGAGCGCGTCTTGAAAGCGGGCGCCCGCTTCTCGTCCCCCTTTGACGCCGAAATTGAGGATGCCCGAAGCGCGCCCGTTCATGTATTTCTGCACGAGCGGATAGCTGGGGTGGTCGGGAAGCCCGGCGTAGTTGACCCACGCCACTTTCGGGTGGTTTTTCAGGAATTCGGCAATCTGAACGGCGTTTTCGCAGATGCGGTCCATTCGCACGGCGAGCGTTTCGATGCCTTGCAGGATGAGGAACGCGTTGAACGGGCTGATTGCCGCGCCCATATTGCGCAGCGGCACCACGCGCGTGCGCCCGATATAGGCGGCCGGCCCCAGCGCTTCGGTATAGACCACGCCGTGGTAGGAGACGTCCGGTTCGTTGAGGCGGCGGAACTTCTCCGGGTAGTCGGCCCAGGGGAATTTGCCGCTATCGACGATGATGCCACCGAGCGTCGTTCCGTGTCCGCCCAGGTACTTGGTGAGGGCATGGACGACGATATCGGCACCATACTCGAACGGACGGCAGAGGTAAGGGGTGGGAACGGTGTTGTCGACGATCAGGGGAATCCCGTGGCGGTGCGCGATCTCTGCGAGCTGTTCGAAATCGGTGACGTTGCCGAGCGGGTTGCCGACCGATTCGCAGAAGAGCGCTTTGGTTTTGGCATCGATCAACCGTTCGAACGACGCGGGGTCACGGTAGTCGGCAAAGCGGACTTCGATGCCGAACTGCGGCAACGTGTGCGCAAAGAGGTTGTACGTACCGCCGTAGAGCGTCGAACTCGTCACGATGTTGTCGCCATTTTCGGCGATCGTGAGGATCGCGTAGGTGATCGCGGCCATCCCCGAAGCGAGCGCAAGCGCGCCAACGCCCCCTTCGAGCGCTGCAACCCGCGCTTCGAGCACCGCTTGGGTCGGGTTCATGATGCGGGTGTAGATGTTGCCTTCGACCTTGAGATCGAAAAGGTCGGCGCCGTGCTGGGTGTTGTCGAACGCATACGAGGTGGTTTGATAGATGGGTACCGCGACCGCTTTCGTCGTGGGATCGGGGGAATAGCCGGCGTGGATCAATTGCGTTTCGAGCCGCATACGTCTCTCCTCTTGACTGGTATTTCGGTGGTTGATACTTTATCATGGGAAAAAAGCGTCATGTCTTGGACGGCATCACGTGTGATAAGCATATCCCCCACGCGACCACGAAAGGAGCGCCCATGGAGGAGAAAGCGTTAGCGGTTCGAACGGTGGGCATCGACGCCCCGCTGCGTTGGTTACGGAAAGGGTGGGAGGATCTCCGCTACGATCCCCTTTCGTCGTTGGGTTTTGGCGTGGTGTTTGCGATCGGCGGTGGGCTGATCGTCTTGGCTACCCTTCGCGCGCCGCACCTGATGGCGGTTGCGTTTTCCGGGTTTTTTCTGCTTGCGCCGCTCTTGGCGGCAGGACTCTACGCGTTGAGTCGGTTGCGGGGCACGGTCGAGCGGCCAGCCTTTTTCGACGCGCTGGCGTTGGTCAAAGCGAAAAAAGCGAGTCTGGCCCAAGTGGGGCTGGGGTTGCTCTTGGTGATGTTGGTCTGGGAGCGTTTCACCGCGATGCTCTTTGCGGTTTTCGCTTCACCGGAAACCGCGTCGCCGACCATCGCGGCGTTGATCGTTTCGGGAGAGGAGTGGCCGCTCGTCGTCGCGTGGTTCGTGACCGGCGGGTTGGTTGCTGCGGGGATATTTACCGTGACCGTGGTTTCCGTTCCGCTGCTTTTGGATCGCGACGTCGATCTTTTTACTGCGGTCGCGACCAGTGTCCAAGTGGTGCGCACGAACCCTTGGCCGATGGCGGTCTGGGCGGCTTGGATCGTAGGCTTGACATTGCTGGGGTACGCGCTGGTGCTCTTTGGTTTGGCGGTAACCCTGCCGCTTCTTGGTCACGCCACTTGGCACGCTTATCGCGAGTTGGTGGGTGACGCGTCGTCCCAAACAGCAGGCAGCAACCCATGAAGGGCGTTTCCCAGGTAGAGCTGTTCGGCGCGCGTGAGGTCGGCGGGGGTGAGGGGTCGCTCGACTGCGTCCCCTTCCGCAAGGAGTTTTGCCCGTAAGACCCCAGCTAGACAACCGGTTGCCAAGGGCGGGGTTGCGAGCTTCGGTTCACCCGGAAATTGCACGAAAAGCGTGGTGCGGCACCCTTCGACGAGTTCGCCACGGGTATTCGTCACCAGGTAATCGAAACAGCCGTGGGCGAGGGCCTCGGCAAGTAGGCGGTCATAATGCGCGCGGCGTGTCGTTTTGTGGCGCTGCAAGGGATCGCTGGGGTTGATAGCAGGTTCGCGCGCGATGCGGAAGCGAACGGGCGTTGCGGGCTGTTGCCAATGCGTTGCGGTTGCGCGCACCGTTCCGTCGGGGGCGAGTTCCGCTCGGATGCGCAACGGGTGGTTGCCGTCGGGGTCTTCTTGTGCGGCGGTTGTGACCGCATGGGCAAACTGGGCTTCGTCGAAAGGGATGCCCAACGCTTTGGCGCTGGCACGGATCCGCGCAATGTGGTACGGCCAAAGCACGCAGCCGTCCGCCGGTTCCCAGCGCAAAGTCTCGATGAGACCGACCATCGCGGGAAGTCCCTGGACGAACCGTCCCTTGAGGAGACACTCTTGCCATTCGGAGGCGGGCTTGGAATCGATCACGATCCCGCTGCCAACCGAGTAGGTGGCGCCGCCGTTCCGGTCGATCGTCAGGGTGCGGATCGGGACGACGGCTTCGACGTCGCCGCCAGGCAGAATATACCCGATTGCGCCGCAGTAGATCCCGCGCGGGTGGGGTTCCAATTCGGCGATGATCTCCATCGCGCGGCGTTTGGGGGCGCCCGTAACCGAACCGCACGGAAAGAGCGCCGCCAGAATTGCCCATAGCGGGGCGTCGACGCCTTCGGCGACGATCGTCGAGGTGAGTTGGGTGACCGTCGCGTAGCGCTCTTCCTGGAAGAGGTTGGGAACCTGGACGCCGCCAGCGGGTGAGAGGCGGCTGAGGTCATTGCGGATCAGGTCGACGATCATCACGTTTTCGGCGCGGGTTTTGTCGTCGATCCATCCGGAGGCATTGGGTGGTGCGGTTCCTTTCATGGGGCGGCAGGAGATCCGTCTGCCACGACGCAGGAAGAAGCGCTCCGGTGAGCGACAGAGGATCGCGCCGCCGTTTGGGAACGGTAAGTAGGCGCCATGGGGCACCGGCTGCTGCGCGTGCAAACGGAGGTAGAGGGCAAGGGGGTCGCCATAGGTCTCCGCGTACCAGGGAAAGGTGAGGTTGACTTGGTAGCTGTCGCCTTCGCGCAGGTAGTGGAGGATCCGTTCGACAGCTTGGTAATAGTGGGTTTGATCCCACGCGCAGCGCCAATTCAAAAGTCCCGCGATGGGGTCAGAGACGCGACTGTGCGCGCTTTGCGTCGCGACTCGGTCTGACAGGGTCTGGTAACGTGCAAAGCGCCAGAGGCGAAGGCGCCCGGCGGGGCGCGCCGTGAACGCCGAGGAAAACGCGTGGTCGAACCACGGGGCGCATTCGTAGTCAAGCGCAAACGCCCAAAAGGGGCCGTCGGATGAGGCAGGGGATTGCTTCGCCTCGTCTTCGGCTGTGGTAAGGAGGGTGCGCGCGGCAGCGGCGTCGCTCGTTTCGTGAAACGCAGTGAGCGGTTCTGCCCACAGCGCGCGGCGTTGGACGTTTCCGTTTTCGGCAGGAAGGTCAAACCACGCGAACACTTGAGTCTTTGGCAATAACCGAGAGGGTGGAGTATACCGAGGGTTGCACCCAAAGCAATTTTTTCGTATCATTCAAACAAACGTTCGATCCATTCGGATAGGAGATGGTCATGGCTTGGCTCTTGTTGCTCTTCCTCCCTCCCTTGGTGGTCGCGCTCGCCTACGGGCGAGCGCCTCTTTTTCTCTGGGGTGGAGCGATCCTGGTTTGGTGGTTGGCGTTGGCCATCACCGCAGCGTTTCCGGTATGGGTCACGGTTGTCGTGGCGCTTGCCTGGTGTGGCGTGGTCTTTTTGTTGGGGCATCGGCCGACGCGCAAACGTCTGATCACGGTGCCCATTTTCAAAGCGTTTGCGAAAGCGCTGCCGCAAATGTCGCAGACGGAGCGGGATGCGCTTGAGGCGGGCACCGTTTGGTGGGAAGGGGAGCTCTTTCGTGGGAACCCGGATTGGCAAAAATTCCTGAGCTACCCGTGGCCGAAACTGACGCCGGAAGAGCAAGCGTTCCTCGAAAACGAAACCGAGGAGCTCTGCCGCATGGTCGACGATTGGGAGTGCAGCCTCAAGAAGGACATGCCCGATGCCGTCTGGCAGTTCATCAAGGAAAAGGGGTTCCTCGGGATGATCATCCCGAAAGAGTATGGCGGGAAAGGTTTTTCCGCGTACGCCCATTCGCAGGTGATCACCAAACTCTCGACCCGTTCGAGCGCTCCGGCAGTGACCGTGATGGTGCCCAATTCGTTGGGGCCTGCAGAGCTGCTGCTCCACTATGGGACGCCGGAACAGAAAGCCTACTACTTGCCGCGCCTGGCGCGCGGGGAAGAGATTCCCGCATTTGCGCTCACCAGTCCTTGGGCCGGTTCGGACGCCGCGTCGATTCCCGATGCCGGTGTCGTCTGCCGCGGCGAATACCAGGGCAAAGAGGTGATCGGTATTCGCGTGAGCTTCAACAAGCGCTATATCACGCTCGCGCCGGTGTGTACGGTCTTCGGGCTGGCGTTCCAGCTTTTTGACCCGGAAAACTTGTTGGGTAGAGGGAAAGAGATCGGGATTACGCTCGCGCTCATTCCGGCAAACCATCCGGGCGTCGAAATCGGGCGTCGGCACCTTCCACTCGACGCGGTGTGGATGAACGGACCGATCCGCGGGGAAGAGGTCTTCATTCCGCTCGATTTCGTGATCGGTGGTGAGGCGATGGTGGGCAAAGGGTGGCGGATGCTGATGGAGTGCCTGGCGGCTGGGCGCTCGATCTCGTTGCCCGGCTCCAACACTGGGATGCAGCAGGTCACGGCGCGCGCGGTCGGTGCGTACGCGCGGATCCGATACCAATTCAAGACGCAGATCGGTCGCTTCGAAGGGGTGGAAGAGGCGCTCGCGCGCATCGGTGGCAACACCTACCTGTGTGACGCTGCGCGGGTATTTACTGCTGGCGCGGTCGATCTCGGTGAGAAGCCGTCGGTGGTTTCGGCGATCGTCAAATACCACGTGACCGAACGGGCACGCCAGACCGTCAACGACGGGATGGACGTGGTCGGTGGTAAAGGAATCTGTTTGGGTCCGCAAAACTTCCTGGGGCGGGCGTACGAGCAGATTCCCGTGGGGATCACCGTCGAAGGGGCGAACATCCTCACCCGCAGCCTCATCGTTTTCGGGCAAGGGGCGGTTCGGTGCCATCCCTACGTGCTCGAAGAGATGCGTGCTGCGCAAAACGGTGACCTCGATGCGTTCGACCGCGCGTTCTGGAGTCACATCGCCTATACGCTCAACAACGGTGCCCGTGCGCTGGTGATGGGGCTTACTGGGGCCCGTTTCGTGAAGGTGCCAGCAAACGTTGCGCCGGAGTGCCGTCGCTATTACCAACAGCTGACCCGTTTTTCCGCAGCGTTCGCGTTCTTGGCCGATGTCTCGATGGGCGTGTTGGGGGGTGCGCTGAAACGTAAAGAGCGGCTCTCTGCCCGTTTGGGTGACATTTTGTCGCAGCTCTACTTGGCGAGCGCTACGCTCAAGCGCTTCGAAGTCGACGGCCGCCCCGCTGGTGATGCGCCGTTCCTGCACTGGGCGATCTGGGATGCGTTTTTCCGCGCTCAAGTGGCCTTTACTGGCGTGATCGACAATTTCCCATTCGCGCCGGCGCGGGCGCTGGCGCGGTTCGTCACCTTCCCGCTGGGTCGTCCGTTCCGTACGCCGGACGATCGTCTTGGACATCGGGTGGCGATGGGTCTGATGGAGCCCGGTGCAACCCGTGACCGTTTGACCTCGCTCGTCTATTTGCCCCAATCGCTCGACGAGCCGCTGGGGGCGTTGGAAGCAGCACTCTTGGCCACCCAAGCGTGTGAGCCGATCGAAGCGAAATTGCGCGACGCGCAGAAAGCGGGACGCTTTGCACCGAGCATCGAAGCACTCACCAGCGGCAGTGTCGATGCGATTTGGGATGAAGCGTATGCGCAAGGGGTGATCACCGAGGCCGAATACCGCAAAGTGATCCAGCGCAATCGGCTGCGTGACCTGGTGATCCGTGTCGATGACTTCCCCTACGATTTTGGGGTCAAGGCGGCCGCGCAGGCGATTCCGGACGATCGTATCGCGCGCACCGCGGCCATTCCGCCCGCGATGCGTCCGTGGCCGGAAAAGCGGCGCGTCGGAGGGGATGTGGCGGTGCAGGATGCGCCAGCGGTTTCGGCTTCGACCGTCGATGCGTAAGCGTGCGCACACCGGGAGCATAGCGTGGCGGATCGAGCAGTCTATCTGGTAGATGGCGTACGGACGCCGTTTCTCAAAGCGAAGAACGAGCCGGGGCCATTTCGTGCATCCGACTTGGCGACCCGGGCGTTGCAGATGTTGCTGATGCGTCAGCGCCTTGACCCCGCGGTGCTCGACGAGGTGATTCTGGGTTGCGCCGCACCGCGCGCGGACGAGGTCAATATCGGTCGCGTGGTCGCGCTTCGCGCCGGCTGTGGGCGCAAGGTTCCCGGCTGGACGGTGATGCGCAATTGCGCCTCGGGCATGCAGGCGATCGATTCGGCAGCGGCACAGATCCTTTCGGGGCGGGCCGATCTGATCGCTGCGGGTGGGGTGGATGCCCTCAGCCACGCCCCAGTGCTCTTCTCCGACGAATTCGTCCGTTTTCTCGGTCGTTTCGCTGCAGCCAAATCTCCGGCTCAGAAGCTCGCAGCGCTGCGCCAGTTGCGCTTGCGCGACCTCAAGCCGGTGATCGGACTGATGAAAGGGTTGACCGACCCTGTGGTGAAGCAGTTGATGGGGCAAACGGTAGAGGTGAAAAGATTAGATGTGACATAGACGATGCGACAAAATAGCGGGAAGAAGCGGGACGAAGCGGGAAATATCGCAACCAAGTCGTTGAAAAGACAAGAAAAACTGAGAAAAAACGGCCGCAACGACAAAAAACCAGCAGTGCGCACATTACGTGCGACAAAAAACATCCTTACGACTGCTCCTGAAGGGTTTTTTTCGAGCGACGTACGATCTTGTTCTTGCGAGTTCTTCGTTCGTAAGATCGGCGAGCGATTTCTTTCCAAAACGCGCGATATATGGCATGTAGGCGAACGCGTCGCCGAGATCGTTCTTGCAGTGAGCCTTGATGTAGGCTATCTGGCGAGCACGCCAGGATGGATCACGTGCCGCGGCGGACTTCATGCTATCGATCTTGGCGCGTTGCTGCTGAAGCCAACGGACGGCTTCAGCGTAGCGCGCAATTGGCAGCAAATGGTAGCTCGTGACAGAAAATTTCCTTTGAAATGAAGCCCATGCGGCGGCATGAGTGAGCGGCTTGGCGCGCGTGCGGACAGTGTTGTGGACGGTAACCCATTCGTTGATCAGTTCGCGCAGGCGCAGTTTTTGTGCCTCGGACAGCTCGCTGGCGCGTGGATCGATGGTGTTGCGCGGGCGAACGGTTTTGGCATGAATGACGATGTTGCCGTCTCCCACGATGTTGTGGCTGCCCTCGATGCGCACAGCAAGTGAAGACTGGGCAGGCTTGCGGCGAGACGTATTCCCGGATGCGCCGCGCACGATTTCGATGAGTTTTTGTTTTTTGTCTTCCATCGGGTACTCCCCTTGCCGGTTGATGAAAGGTGGAAAGTTCGGCGGAAAAACTCTCCACCGATAACTCTCCACTTTTGCGAAACTCTCCACCGATAACTCTCCACTGCTCAGGCCGAACTCTCCACTGCTCAGGCCGAACTCTCCACTGCTCAGGCCGAACTCTCCACTGTTCACGCCACGCGGCGAATGAGCTCGATGACTGTGGCGCGGGTGGCGGTAGGCTCTGCAAGCAACTCGTAGGCGAGCAAAATAGCTTCAGCCTTCTTGTCTGGCGGCAGGCGCTTGTCGCCTAGCCCCTCTTCGATGACTTCGATGGCGGCCTTGAGCCGTGCCCTGTCGGTCAGTTCCGAAGCCGGACGCTCGCGGCGGCCGGTGAGGATGTAGGTGACGTCCGCGCCTACGGAAGCGATTGCTTCGAGGTATCTCGCGCTTGGTTCTCGTTCATCTTGTTCATAGCGAATCTGTGCGCGCCGCTGGACACCTGCTATGCGTGCGAAATCTTCTTGACTCAAACCAAGACGCAGTCTCTCGTCTCTTAGACGTGATCCTATAGACACACAACCCCCTTGACATGTGTCCATTTGGGCACTATACTTCACACCATCACATCACAACATGCACGAGGTGAAGTATGGCAGAAACGGTTCGGATTGATAAGGGGCGGGCTGCCCGCGCTCGAGCAGCACTGGAGCGGCTTGGTGTTGGCAAAACGACGCTTGCGCGGATGCTGGGGGTGCACCCCAGCATCGTAAATGAGGTGCTGCGCGGGCGGCTCATTGGCGTGCGCGGCGACGCGCACAAGGTTGCCGTGGCGCTTGGGTTGAAAGATGGAGACATCTTGCCGCCCGGGGCTTCTTCTGATGAGGTCATCGCCAGGCTGCGGCAGGCGGCGAAGGGAAGCGACGCATGAAACGCCGCATTTTGCGCTATCCGTGTGCGCGCCCCTGTGATATCGGCGGCCCTGCCCTGCCGCACATCCAAGTGGCCGATGCCGACGATCCGGCTGGCGAAACGGCAATGATCCCCATCGGACTCGCTGCGGAGGCGCACGATGAGTGAGCTTGTCGATTTGGCCACCATCGCCGAGGCGGTTGAGGTCGATTACAGAACAGTGAGAGAGAAGTGGGCCACCTCCCCCGACTGGCCGCCACACTACGACCGGGCTGGACTGGGCGGCGCGAAGCGCTGGCGGGTGGCGGATCTGCCCACCGCATTCGTGCGGCGGGGCAGAAAGATCGATGTGCGCGCAGCGGTGGAGCGGCTTTTGGCTGTTCAGGCCGCGAAAAGCCTTGACAGGATCGCAAGCGCCCAGGCCGGGGGCGCGATCAAATACCCGGCCACATCCCAATTCGCCCCCGGCGGCGAGCTCATCCCGGCGGGGCGTTGCCCTCTCCCTGCCGACACCAGCCCGGCGGCCACCGGCGCGGGTGGGCTCACCGGCGGGGGTGGCGCTGGATGCGCCTTGGTATCACGGGACGTGGGCTCGCGTCGCCGTGACGGCACCGGTGGCAGAGCAGGCGACGGCCTGCCGAGCGCTGGCAAAGGGCAGCTAACCCTGGGGGCCGGTTCGATTCCGGCCACCCCCGCCACCGATATGGACGACGCGATCCTCGTCGGCCAGCTGATGGGCGCGTCGCCGCGCGACGATGCCGAGGAGCGGCTGGCGCGGGCGCGGCTGATCATGGCGGCGATCCGGCCGCTCATCGATCTTCCGGAGCGTCACCGGGGGCGGCGGACGATGGCCGAGCAGATCGCGAAAGATCTGGGCTGCTCGTTCCAGCACGTCTATCGGCTGGTGGACAAGGCGCGCGAGGGCGGCGTGATGGCGCTCGCGCGCATGGGCGAGCGGCGCGACCGGGGGCAGGCGCGCACGCTGATTTCCGGGCAGTGGCTTGAGTGGGCGCAGCGGGTGGCCGAGGCGTGGCCGCAGACGGATGTGGCGCAGCTTGCGGACAGGACGCGGCAGTTGGTGCGCGCGGCCTGGGTGGGCGGCGCGCCCAGTGCGTTGCAGTGCTGGCTCAAGGCCACGGCGGCGGTGGCGCGGGAGTTGATCGACGCTGGATGCCCATCGGATCTTGCCGCGTCGCTTCTTTCGGTGCGCTGCCCGCGGCGGTTCGTCGAGGCCGAAGGCAAGCATTTTCGGGTTGCAGGCCGGGCGCTGCGCGACGGCAAGGGGGTGTATGACCACCACATCACGCCGGTGCGTCGCACCGCGGCGGGGTTGAAGCCGGGCGACCTGGTGTGCGGGGATATCACCCCGCTCGATATCCCGGTGCTCAGAGACGATGGCAGCGTGGCCTATGCGCGGCTCATTTCCTGGCACGACGTGGCTACCAACTGGTTGTGGGTGGATATGGTGGTGCTGCCAAAGGGCCAGGGCATCCGCCGCGACGACGTGGCGGCTTCTTTTGTGCGCATGGCCGAGCAGGCGCCGTTTGGGATGCCGCGCTGTCTGTATTTGGATAACGGCTCGGAATACAAATGGGACGAGATGCTCGTTGCCTGCAAGCACCTGGCGGACCTGACCGGTCAGCAGTTCGCGGCGGACGAAGCGGAGACGGCTCCCGCGGAACGGCGGGTGGTGCGCTCGATTCCGTTTCACCCGCGCGGCAAGCGCATCGAGGGGGCGTTCGGGCGGCTCTCCCACTGGCTGGCCTGGTGGTTTGGCTATGTGGGCGGCAACCGGATGACGAAGAAGGTGGCGACGCTCGGCAAGGGGGTGCAGCCATCGCCTGAGGCTGAGGTGCGCGCGTGGCTGGCGCGCACGCTGGCGGACTACCACGTGACGCCGCAGCCACGCGCCGAGCACATGGGCGGGATGAGCCCGAAGGATCGGCTTACCTGGCACATGCAGGCCGGGTGGCAGCCATGGCGGGTGGATCGGCTGGTGCTGGCGCTGGCGTTTGCTGACCGGCACGTGCGCAAGGTGACGCGCGGCGCGGTGAGCGTGGATGGCGTGACCTACACCGCGGATTTCTTGATGCACGTCGATGGGCGGGTGACGGTTGCGGTGCCGCGGATTTTGTTGGGCAGCCCGGTGCGGTGCGTCTATGTGCTCGATGGCGTGCGGGTGCTGGGCGTTGCGGTCGAGGAACAGGCCTATGCGCTGCTCGATACCGCAGGCGCGAAGGAGGCGGCGCGGAGACGGCGGGTGTTCCGGATGCTGACGAGCGAGCGGGTGGCTGCCGTTGGTGGTCCGCTCGACGAGGCGAAGTTGGCAGGGACGCGGGCGGAACTGCTCGGTTTAGAGGCGACGCTGGACGCCGCGGATGCGGCAGCGCAGCAGGTGACGCTTTCGGAAGAGGGTCAGCGGCTGGTAGCAGGCTATCTGGCTGCCCAGGAGCGCGCCATTGCCGAGATCAACCGGCGGCGCGAAGTAGCGCTTTCGGCGGAAAAGCTCACCCGCTGGGCCGATGAGGACGAGGAAACGAAACAGGCCCGCGCCATGGGGTTATGACGCGGGCCACAAGGGCGCCCGGCGGCAAACCGGGCAGTGTGCCATTGAATGGTGGCAACTGAAAGGAGCGGCAATTATGACACGAAAAGGCGAAATTCGTGAAATTCGTGAGACGAAAACCGTAAAAGAGGCTCTGGCGCTTGCTGAACAGGTGCTCGATGCCGAGTGGCCGATCGGCGAGATTACGGGGCCGGCGGGTACGGGTAAGAGCGTTGCGGGCTGGGCGGTTGTCAACCGGCTCGGCGCGGTGCGCGTTGCGGCCTGGGACGGGATCACCCGCCACCAGATGCTGGTGGCGGTGGCACGCAGCTTGGGGATGGACGGCGCAGGGGTTGCCGAACGGCTGCTCACGCGTGGGCCTGGCGCCGAGCGGCGGCTGCTGGTGGTCGATGAGGCGAACAAGCTCAGCTGGCGGGTGCTGGAGACGCTGCGCTATCTGGCCGATGAGTGCGGCATTGCGGTGATCCTCATAGGCACCGAGCTCTATTCGCGCAAGTTTTCCGAGGCGAGGACGCGCCCGCTGCTGTTGCAGTTGGGTAGCCGCATCGGGGCGAAGCGCATCTCGACCCGGCATCTGGATCGCGCCGAGACGTATGCGCACGTGATCCGGCCTATCTTCGGTGAAATCGCGGACAAGGACCTGATCACGGCGTTTTGGACGGGCTGCCGCAAGGGGAATTTCCGCGAGGCGATGGAGCTTGCTGGCGAGTGCCGCCGGATCATGGAGACCAACGCCTTGCAGACGCTCACGCCCGCGGTGTTGGAGGCGGCGGTGAGGTGGATGGCGAACCGCTATGCCGTTGATGCGGTTGCGTGACGGTTCCGTTGAGGGAGCATTGCAGTGAGTCGGGATTATCTGGTTTCGCGCGCGGAGGCTGCGCGCATCCTGGGCGTGTCGGACGCCGCAGTGGGCCGTATCCGCGCAGGAAATTATCCGGACGGGGCGTTGACGGAGCGTTACCGGTTGCTGGTTGCGGTGTTGCAGCGGGCCGCAAGCAAAGTGGAGACCGAACAGATTTGCGCCTCTTGCCCCCGTGAGGAGTGCACGGGGTGCCGGATTGCGGAATTGGATTGACGGAACGACGAGAGGGCTTACACCGCCTTGGCCGAGGCGGATTTGGGAGTCGATCATGGTAGCAGTAGCGAAGAAAGTGAAGCAGGATGAGGTTGTGGTGAAAAAAACCGGGCAGCCAGCCGGTGAGAGAATCGTGCGCGACACCGGCGAGGTCGTGCCGCTTTCGCCTGCCGAGATCCAGTTGGTGATGCAGGGTTGGGCGCTCAAAAAACAGATCGACGAGCTCGAAGCGCAGCTCAAGGAGATCAGCGCAAAGCTCATCGAGGCGCACGGCGTGGGCGCGTCACTGGTGGTGCATGGGGTGTGCCGCGCCAGCATCACTGAGCGCGAGGCGGTAAAAATCCAGGACGCCGAGCGGCTCAAGAAGGTTTTGGGAGCGCGCTTTTCCGATTTGGTGCAGGTTGTTGTGACCTACAAGCCGGAACCCAGGCTCGTCGAAATGGCATGCGACGGTGACGAGCCGTTGCAGCCAGCGATCAGAGCGTGCCTGACGGTGGGCAAAAGCGCCGCCGTTTCGTGGAGGGCGGAGAAATGACGGCGTCGGGCATCGTCGAGCGCATCGCGCAGGGTAAAACGACCGTGGGCGATGCGATGCTGGTGGCGTTCATCATTCGCGAGCGGGATCGGTTCGAGGCGGCGTTGCGGCAAATTGCCGCGCACGGTGACGACGGCGCGGCGATGTTGGCGTCCGTGGTGTTGGCCAGGGACGTCGTTCTGGGCCAGACCGCGGCGTGACCCAGCCCATGCCTGTCCGTTCGGGCGGGCATGCACGGGGTCATGTTCGGAAACGAGGAGAAGGAGCGACTATGGGGATGAGTTTGAGCGCAGACCGCCGCCGGGCGCTGCTTGGCTTGGCGCACAAGGCGGCGATCGATCTCGGCATGGATGAGCAGACTCGGCGCATGGCCCAGGCGGCGTTTGCGGGGCATGAGAGTTTGCGGGATTTTTCCGATGAGCAACTCGTGGCGTGGTGTTGGGAGTTGAAGCGCCGCGGCGCGGATATCGGCATCCCTGCCCCTGCGCCACTTGGCGGCTCTGGGTTTGGTCGTCCCACCCCAGCGCAGTGGGCGACGATCGAGCGGTTGGTGGCGTCGCTTGGCCTGTCCGATGATGGGTTTCGTTCGTTCGTCAAACGGACCACTGGTCTGGATTTGCCCCGGTTCATGACGCGCGCCGATGCGTCGAAGGTGATCACGGGCCTTGAGCGCTGGGCACGCAGTCGAGGCGTGGATACGCGCAGCAAAACCAGGCAGGCGATCGAGGCGCTGATGGGAGACGGCGATGTCTGACCAATCGCATGCACCTTTGTGGTTTGAGCGGCGTATCCGCCGGGGGCTTGCGGCGCTCATGACGTTGCGCATGGAGGGGCATCCGCCGGCCGACACAGTACAGGCTACTGCGCTGGTTTGGGTTCAGGCATTGTGGCCGGGCCGGGCGTGGGACGAGACGCTGGACGCGCAGCGCATTGGTGAGGCGTTCCGGTTGATCGCGCTCTACGAAACCCGTTGGCCTACGCCCGCGGTCTTTTTGCGTTATCTGCCGGCGCGTGCGCCGCAAAAGCGTTTGCCGGCTCCCCCTCTCACCGATGAGGAAAAGCAGCGGGCGCGTGAGGTTTTGGCTAAAATCCAGGAGATGCTGAAGGGTAAGCGGTTCGGTCCTTCTGTAAGGAGCAGCGATGGCGCTGGCAGACACGACGTTACTGACTGAGCTGATCGGCCACGAGGCGGTCGTTCTTTTGGTGCGTGCCGCTGGCGGGCTTTCGGTGTATGTGCCCAAAAGCCCGCCGTTTTCTGGGCCGCTTAGTGTCTTGCCGCCTGAAGCGCAGAAGCGGTTGGCGAGTTACGCCGGAGGGGATTTGTTGTATATTCCCAAATGCGATGGGGCGCTACGCGCGGCTCGCGACGCAGAGATCCGTGCCGCGTACGACGCCGGCGCGCGTGTCTCTGAGATCGCCCGTCGTTGGGGGCTTTCTGAGCGCTGGGTTTATGAGATTCTGGGGCGGCCAGAGGTGCGCCAGCCAGAACTCTTTTGATGCGATCCTGAACTGATTCAAGCTGCCGCAAATCGGCAACTCTTTTCATACTCGCGGCATGAAGCCGCGTCTTTTGCCTCTTTATCTTGTCGTTTCTGCTGCCGCAGTCGCTGGTATCGCCAGTTTCGAGGGGTACCGCTCGCGCGCGTACGATGACGGGGCGGGCGTTCAGACGGTCGGGTTCGGCACGACCCGCCGTGATGACGGCAGTCCGATCCGGGCAGGTGACACCATCACCCCGCAACGCGCCGTGGTGCGACTGGCTCAGGATGCCGACCGCATCGGGCGCGAGATCGCTTCCTGCATTGGAAGTGTGCCGCTCTATCAGCACGAGTTCGACGCGTTCGTGAGTCTGGCCTACAACATCGGCAGCACGGCGTTTTGCCGATCTACTCTGGTCAGGAAGCTCAAGGAGACCCCACCGGACTATGCCGGGGCTTGCCGCGAAATCCTGCGCTGGACGCGCGCAGGCGGCGTCGAACTGGCCGGGCTCAAGAGGCGCCGCGAGGCGGAATACCGGCAGTGCATCGGGGAGGAGACGCCGTGAGGCCGCAGCGTTGTTTATTGGCCGTACGGCAGCGGGATTTGCGGTTCGCCCATGCGGTGCTCCAGAACTTTGAGCACCGTGTAATCGGTGCGCAAGCCGCCCGATGCAGTATGCCAATGCTGCACGCGAGTTTTGGCGATCAGGATATCGCCTTTGGCGAAACGCTCCAGGTTGCGGTGCACTCGTTCGAGAAATTCTTGGTCGGCCATTGTCACGAACACCGTGGCCTGCCCGTCGTACATTCGCCACTTGTTGTCATCACGGAAGGAGAGCGAGACGATCGAGAATGGAATCAGGCGTGTTTCTTCCTGGATCAGCACGTCCTCGGCTTGCGGGGCGCGGAAAAAAGCCGCTTCCCGTCGTTCGATGACAACAAGCACAGTCTCGTCGCTGCCAAAGGCTACACGCTCGATCCCATCACGCTCGATTGGGTCGATCACGCGTTGCAAACTTTCGCGCACCTGGCGATTTTGCAGCAGCACGACTACGCGTTCTTCGACGTCCACAGCGTCGTCGTCTTCCGTAATGACGCGGCGACCGTTGGCGGTGGTCTCGACGCGCTTGATACGCCGGTTCCTGAGCCAGCGCAACAGCCCGATCAGGCTAAGCGAGCCGCCACTGGTAACGCCGATGAGTTCAAGCACTGCTTTGGCGTTGGCTGCCGCGGTGGCGCCATCACCTGTGAGCCAATCGATGATCTGCTGCGTCAGTTGCTGCACTACGGAGAGATCGATGCCGAAACTCCCAGTGCGAAAGCTTGCCTTGACCTCCACGCGCAGTGCGAAAGTGTCACCGAAGATGGCTCGCCCCGCTTCTTCGCACAGGTCGCCAAATGCCAGCAATGCCGGCGCAAGTTGGCGCACGTCCATCGTGTGGTTGGCGAGCGCGGGTCCGTCGTAGGTGATGCGCACATGCTCAGTCATGCAAAGCATCATACCACGAAAGGAACGGCATGATCCAAGGGTTCTCTGTCCTGGCGGCTGCGCTCGTCTGCGTGGGTGCTGGATTTGCAAGCGGTTATGCGTTCAAGGGGCGGCTCGATGAGGGAAGAATCGCCCGCGCCGAGGCCGCCGTCGTCCAGTGCCAGCGCGACCGTGAGGCCGATGCCAGACACGCTGCCGAGGAGGCGGCCCGCAGGCTCGCTGCCGCGCAAGAGGCCGAACGCGCCGCCGTGCACGCATTGCAGGCGACGAAAGCGCGTCTTGCCGCCACCGAAAAACGTCTCAAGGAGTCCCTCTATGCCCTGCCGACCGCTCAGTCTTGCGGCCTGTCTGGCGCTGCTCGCGGGCTGCTCAACGCCCGGATTGCCGCCAGCGACCTGCCCGCGGGTGCCGCCGAGTTTGATCGAGCCCATACCGAATCTGCCGCCGATTCCGGCAGCCGCGCAGGCGTGGACGAAGCCGCGCTCGGCGGATGGATTGCCGACGCCATCAGCGCCTACGACGCGTGCCGCGCCCGCATCGACGCGATCCGAGCGTGGGACGAGGTGACCCATGGAAGGTGATGTTTTGCTCTCGCAGGCCTGGCCGATCCTAGTGGCCGTCGGCGGCGCGGTGGTTGGCGGGGTGTTCGCACTCTTGAAATGGTTTGCCGCACGCATGCTCGAAGAGATCGAGCAGCGCTTGAAGCGCATCGACGACCTGGAGAGCCGCTTCGAGCGGCTGATCGCCGAGCTGCCGCTGCACTATCAGCGGCGCGAGGATTTCGTGCGCGAGATGCAGCAGGCCGACGGCCGCTACCAGCGCATCGTCGAGAGCGTGATCGACGCCATGCGCGAGGAGGTCGCCTTGCATCGCAGGCGCATCGAAGAGCTGGAGAAGCAGCGCGAGACGGACGTGATGCGCTACCAGCTGCGCGACGACGCCATCCGCGAATACACCAGCCTCAACGCGAAGATCGACCGCGTTTATGAGGTGCTCATGGAGATGAAGCATGACCGATAAACGGCTCGATGCGCTGATCGACACGGCGCGCGCCGAGCGCGAGTTTTTGCGCTGGGTGATTCTGTCTGCGCTTTGGCACGCACGGCCCTACGGCACCACCGAGGCGGTGATCATGGGTGCGTGCCGGGACATTCCGTTACGGGTAACGGCTGACCAGGTGCGCGCTGAGTTGAAGAGCTTGGCCAAGCGCGGGCTCGTCGACCTGGTGGATGATCTGCCCATTTGGTCGGCCGAGCTGACCCCAGAGGGTGAGGCCGTGGTGGACTACCGCGCCGATTGCCCGCCGGACATCGCTCGCCCGCCGAGGTGGTGAGCCATGCGCCGCGATTGGGACAAAGTCCGCCTCATCCTGGAGGCTCTGGACGAGCAGATCAAGGATGAAGCCAAGCGGCGTGGCGTGGCGCTCACGCTCGATGCGATCGCGCAGATCGCGCGCTCCCTGATCGCCGGAGGCGGATGATGGCGCGCCGCAGCAAGGTAGATGCCCTCCCCCCTGCGCTCAAGGCCGAGCTGGAGCGCCTCTTGGCCGACCGCACCCACGGCGGCTATGAGGCACTGGCCGCGTGGCTCAAGGAGCAGGGCTACGAGATCAGCAAGAGCAGCCTGCACCGCTACGACCAGCGGGTGCAGGCGGTGATGCTGCGCATCAAGGCCAGCACAGAGGCCGCGCGCCTGCTGGCGCAGGCCGCGCCGGATGAGGCCGACGAGCACTCGGCCGCCGTGCTGCGCATGGTGCAGTCGGCGCTGTTCGACGCCATGGCGCGGGTGACGGAGGCCGCCGAGGAGGCCGACCCCGAACGGCAGGTCAAGGTGCTGGCCCAAGCCGCGCGCGCCATTGCCGAAGCGAGCCGCGCGTCCATCGGGCAGAAGAAGTGGGCCGATGAGGTGCGGCAAAAGCTCGACGAGGTGGAACGCGTCGCACGCAATGCGGGCAAAGCGCTGGACGCCGAGACGCTCAAGACCATCCGGGAGGGGTTGTACGGTGGGTGATGCCACCATACGCATCGCTGCGCCCGTCCTCTACCCCTACCAGCGCCGCTACCTGGCGGACAAAAGCCGCTGGAAGGCCGCGTGCTGGAGCCGGCAGACCGGCAAGACCTTCACGACGACCCTCGAGGCGGTGCTCGACTGCCTCACCGCCGAGGCCGAAGGGCGCATCGCGCGCTGGACGATCCTGTCGATCTCCCGTGACCGCGCGATCGATGCCATCCGCACCGGCGCTGCTTTGCACGCCCAGGCGATTGGCGCGGTCTACGAGCTGCTGATGGACGACAGCTTGGGCATCGAGCAGCAGGCGGCGATGGTGAAATTCCCCGGCGGCTCCTACGTGCGGGCGATCGCCGCGCGGCCCGAGACGGCGCGCGGCATGAGCGACAACCTGATCCTCGATGAGTTCGCCCACCACAAGGACAACCGGGCGCTGTGGCGGGCGCTCGTTCCCGTGGTCTCCAAGCCCAGCCTGAAGATTCGCGTCATTTCCACCCCGAACGGGGTTGGCGACATGTTCCACGAGATCATGACCGCCGACGATGGCCTGTGGAGCCGCCATGTGGTGACCATCCACGACGCGGTGGCCGACGGTCTGCCGCGCGACATCAATGAATTGCGCCGCGCCGCCCGCGACCCGGACACCTGGGCGCAGGAGTTCGAGTGCGTGTTTCTGGATCGCGCGGGCCGGGAGTGGCTCACCTATGAGGAAATCCTCGCCGCGCTGGAAGCGCAGCCGCTGCCGCCCTACGACGGGCGGCCTGTCTATGTGGGCATGGACATCGCTGCGCGGGGCGACCTGTCGGTGATCGCGGTGCTCGAAGACGTGGGCGCGGGCGTCTTGGCGCTACGCGAGATGCAGGTGATGCGGGGCGAATCGTTCGCCGCGCAGCTCGCCCGGCTCGATGGCGTTTTCCGCGCCTACCGGGTGGCGCGCTGCTGCATCGACCAGACCGGCATGGGCGAAATGCCGGTGCAGGAGGCGCAGCGGCGGCATGGGCAGTATCGCGTCGCCGGGGTGCTGTTCACCGCCCCGGTGAAGCTCGACCTGGCGGTGGCGCTCAAGGACCGCATGCAGGCGCGGCGGCTGCTCTTGCCGCCGGGTGCGCTCGCTGAGCCGAAAGAGGCGCTGATCGACGACCTCAGGGCCGTGCGCATGGAGCCGGGCGCGGGCGGCGTGCCAAAGCTTCTGGCCGACCGGGATGGCGCGGGCCATGCCGACCGCTTCTGGGCGCTGGCGCTTGCCGTTGCGGCGGCTGGCGAAGGTGTGCCGGTGTATGGGTATGAGAGTGTCGCGCGGCGAACCTTCGCGCCGCGTTTCGATGATCTGGATGGCGCTCGAGGCGCCTGGGAGTGGGCAGGATGGTGACCCCGAAAAAACAGGATTTGACCGGCGAGATCGCCCGCCCGTCGCAAACGGGCCTGCGCTCCGTCTGGCAATGGCGGCCGCTGGCCTCGATGACACCGGCGATGGTCGCGGACATCTTGCGCCGCGCCGCGATGGGCGATGCACACGACTTCTTGCTCGCCGCAGACGACATCGCGGAAAAAGACCTCCACTACCGCGCCGTGCTACAGACGCGCACGCTGGCGGTGGCCGGGCTGCCCATCGACATCCAGCCATGGGACGATTCGCCCGCCGCGAGGCGCGCCGCCGAGCTGGTGCAGGATGCCGTGCGCGAAAGCGACCTTGCGGTGCTCATCACGCATCTCATGGACGCGGTAGCCAAGGGCTATGCGGTGGCCGAGATCGTGTGGGAGACCTCCGGCGATGTGTGGTACCCGAAGCAGATCCTCCGGCGCGAAGCGCACTGGTTCACGTGGGATCGCGACACCGGGCGGATCTTGCGCCTGGTAGATGGCAGCGCGGAAGGCGCGGAGATTCCGCCGTACCGTATGATCGTGCACGCCCCGCCGGTGGCCGCGGGCATTCCGCTTTTTGGCGGGGTGGCGCGAAGCGCGCTGTGGGCCTGGGTGTTCAAGTCGTATGCAATGAGGGACTGGGCGCGGTTTTGCGAACTCTTCGGTCAGCCGATCCGCGTGGGCAAATACCACCAGGGCGCGAGCCCCGAGGATGTGGCCGTGCTCAAGCAGGCCGCCTTCTCGCTCGGCTCGGATGCCGCCGCCGTGATCCCGCAGGAGATGGCGCTGGAGTTGATCGAGTCCGGCTCCAAGTCGGCCAGCGCCGACCTGTATCACAGGCTGATCGACTACCTGGACCGGCAGGTGAGCAAAGCCGTGCTCGGGCAGACGATGACCACCGACGACGGGTCGAGTCTCGCGCAAGCGAAGGTGCACGCCGAAGTTCGCGCCGACATCATGCGCGCCGACGCGCGGGCCCTCGAGGCCACGCTCATGCGCGACCTCATCGCGCCGATCGTGCGGCTCAACCTGGGCGACGACGCGCCGCTGCCGATCCTGCGGCTCATCGTCGAGGAGCCGGAGGACATGGCGGCGCTTGCCGACCAGGTGGTCAAGCTCTCTGCTGCCGGGATGCCGATTCCGCAATCCTGGGTGCGGGAGAAGTTCGGTATCCCGGAGGTAGCCGAGGGCGAGGCGGTGCTCAGTCCGGCTCAACCGGGTCAAACTGGGCCAAACCAGAATGGCGAACCCATGGCGAACCGAATCGCGGACCGCGCCGAAACTTCGGGTTCGTCTGTCGCCGTGCACGCATTGCATGCGACAAGCCACGCGGCCGAGGCCGCCCAGGACGACCCGATGGATATCGACGTGGCCGGCCTCATGGCCGACCGGATGGAGGTCGAGGCCGAGCCAGCCTGGCGCGCGATCATGGCCGAGGTGCAACGAATCGTCGATGAGGCCGAGAGCCTGCCCCAGCTTCGCGACGCGCTGCTTTCGGCTTACGGTAACTTGCCCACCGAGGAGCTGGCGCAGGTGATGGCGCTGGGCTTTGCCGCGGCGGAGCTGGCCGGGCGCTTCATGGTGCGGGAGGAGTCGGCCTGATGGACATCGCAGACATTGCGGACGAGGTCATCCGCATACAGCTAGAGGCGACGCTGCGCCAGCGCTACCCTGCGGGACCATCCCCGACCGGACGGTGCCTGTGGTGCGGCGAGCCGCTACCCGAGCCGCTGCGTTGGTGCGATGCGGCCTGCCGCGATGACTGGGAGCGCCACTATGCCCGCCGCGCCTGATCTTTCCGCCGTCCTCCGCCAGCCATTCGCCGAGCAGGCCGCATTCTTCCGCGGCAAGCTGGGCAACCTTGTGCCCACGGCCAAATGGGACGACCTGTGGAAAAGCCAGCACGACCGTGCGTTTATGGTCGCGGGGGCGGCCAAGGCGGATTTGCTCGCCGATCTGGCCGAGGCGGTGGACAAGGCCATTGCCGATGGCGAGACGCTGGATAAGTTTCGCCAGCGCTTTGGCGAGATCGTGCAAAAGCACGGCTGGCACGGCTGGACCGGCGAAGACAGCAAGGCCGGGCGCGCTTGGCGCACGCGCATCATCTACCAGACGAACCTGGCCACCAGCTACGCCGCCGGGCGGCTGGCGCAATTGCGCCAGGCCGGGTTCAAGTACTGGGTGTATAAACACTCCGGCGCCGAGCATCCGCGCCTGCAACACAAAGCCTGGCACGGCCTGACATTGCCCGCCGATCACCCCTTCTGGCAGGCGCACTATCCGCCCAATGGCTGGGGCTGCGGCTGTCGGGTGGTGGGGGCCAACGGCCCGGCGGGCGCGAAGCTACTGGGCGGAGATCCATCCTACGATACCCCGCCACCCGGATGGGATGCCATCGACCGAAGGACCGGAGAGCCGCCCGGCATCGACAAGGGCTGGGGGTATATGCCGGGCGCGACGGCGGCCGACCGCCTGCACGGGCTGGTGCCGCGCATGGCAGACAATCCGCCTGCTGGCCGCCCGGTGTTGCCGCCGATCTGCCCGGATTCCGGCGCGCACGCCAAGGGCGAGTGCCCTGGGCCGCTGCCGCGCCCGCGCCCGTTCGATCCCGGCCTGCTGCTGCCGGACGGCAAGCCGGAGCGCTACTACATCGACGCCTTCCTGGAGGTTTTCGGCCTGCGCTTCGGTGAGGACAAGATCATCGAGGACGTGACCGGCGAGCGGCTCGTCATCGGCACATCGCTATTCATCGACCGGGCAAAGTCGGCCAGGAAAGGGGAGCCGGTCTACAAGGTGTTCAAGGACGGCATCCGCCGCCGCCACATGCGCATGCTGGCCGAGACGATCCTGCATCCGCAGGAAATCTGGGAGCAGTGGGAGTGGATCGCGGCGCGGGAGTGGATGGGGGCGCGCGAAGCCATGGCGCTGCGCCGCCGCTACATCGCGCTGTGGGATGTGGGCGGGCGGGATCGCCCGGCGCTGTCGGTGTTCGAGTTCAGCCCCAAGCGCTGGTGGACTGGGGTGACGACGTTTGTGCCGAGAGACAGGCCGACTATGACCGCTGACGAGTACATCGCGCAGCAGCGCACCGGGAAGCGGCGATGGCCGAAATGAAAACGCCACGGCGCGGCGTCACCGTGGCGTGCCCGGCAGTCCTTGGGGGCGCTCGCCGCGCAGTGGCTGCCGATGGCTGTTTGCAGTATACCCTACCCCGCCAGCGCATCAAAGCGCGCCGTCTGGCTAAGGAGGCCCATTGAAAAAGAGTGAGGCGGCACCTGGACCGCCTCGTGGGGCTGGCGCGCCGGACTCCCGCGCCCGGCGACGACACCTTTGGGCCCCAGGTCTGCCCTCACCAAATGGAGGGAGATTTTGCCGCCAGCCCTTACAGGCCAGTATAGCCTGTCCCGTCAGTGCAGCAAGCAGGAGGTTGCATGATCAAAATCGAGGTCGACGATAAAGCCGTGCGCCGGGCGCTCGATGACCTTTCGCGCCGCCTGGACGATATAACCCCTGCCATGCACGCCATCGGCCAGGCGCTGGCGGAGGGCAGCCGCGAGCGCATCCTTTCCGGGCGCGACTGGACCGGCACGCCGTTTGCCCCCAACAGCCCCGTGACCCTTGCCCGCAAGAAAGGGGAAAAGCCCCTCATCGACAGCAAGAGCTTCGTCACCACGCGGCTCCACTACGAGGCCGGGCGCGACTCGGTGGCCGTGGGCAGCTCGGCGGCGCAGGCCGCGGTGCTCCAGTTCGGCGCGAAAAAAGGCGCGTTCGGCAAGACCAAACGCGGCGCATCCATCCCCTGGGGCGACATCCCGGCGCGGCGCTATCTACCGGTGACCCAGGATGGGCAGCTCGATGCTGCCGCCCGCAGCCTCATCCTCGACACGCTCACCGACTACCTTGCCGAGGCGCTTTGAGCAAAACCGCGTAAAACGCGCGTAGCGCGATTTTCTGGGTTAGGTAGCTACCTACCTATGGGCATCGGGTAGAAAAACGATTGGGCGAGGCTTTATCCCCTCGATAACAGGGGGATAACAGGCACGCCGTCAGAAATAGATTACTGCGTGGTCCGTTTTCAGCGGGCGTCGCACCCAAAATATGAACCCGTTCAGGCTATGCGGCACCATCCGAATGCGGGATGATGCCAGGCATGAACGCTCCACATCAAGCCCAGCCGATCGAGATGCGCATTGCGCGCTTGGCCGAGCGCCGAGCCTCCCATGTGGTTTCATTGCCGCTTCCTCCTACCCCCGACTTGGAACCGCCGGAATGGGTCGAACTCGTTCCGGCGGGGACTTTTTCCGGGCGGGACGGACGCGGGCCGTTCATTTTGGATATAGACGCCGTGCTCGCGGCGTTCGTCAAGGGTGGCATCGACCTGCCCATCGACTACGACCATCAGACGCTTGATGCCGACGCCAAGGCCGGTCCGGTGCCCGCCGCGGGCTGGATCAAGGAACTGCAGGCGCGCGATGGCGCGCTGTGGGGGCGCGTCGAATGGACGCCGCGCGCCGCAGAGCTGATCGCCAATAAAGAATACCGCTACCTGTCCCCGGTTTTTCGCCATGACAAAAGGGGGAGAGTGCTCGCGCTCGAGGGCGCGGGGCTTACCCACTATCCGAACCTCTATCTGCAACCCGTCGCGCACACGAAAGGAGACACGATGGACATTACGCTGCTTGCCGAAGCGCTGGGCGCAGCGCCCGACGCCGACCTCGATGCGCTGGTGGCGCACGCTAAGACCCTCAAGGAGGCCGCCAGCCGTCAGCCCAACCCCGCCGAGTGGGTGCCAATGAGCCAGCACAAAGCGGTGGCTGAAGAACTTGCCAGGCTACAAGCCGAAATCGCCGCCGAAAAAGCCGAGGCCGCGGTGCGCGCCGCGATGAGCGCTGGCAAGCTCGCCCCGGCGATGAAAGAGTGGGCGCTTGAGTATGCCAAGCGCGACCCGGCAGGCTTTGCCGCCTTCGTCGAGAAAGCCCCGGTGATCGTCTCTGCGGATGCGCCCGTCGCGGCGCATTCTGTCGCCCCGAATGCGGACGCGCTCAGCGACGAGGAGCGCTACGTATGCGCCGCTCTGGGTATCAGTGAGTCCGATTTTGCCGCGCACAAGCGCGCCGTCGTCAAGGAGTAACGTAAATGGCCATCATCACCCCGCAATTGATCACCGCGCTGCGCACCGGCTACAGCAAGGCGTTCCAGGACGCGCTTGCGGCCACGCCCACCGACTGGCAGAAGGTCGCCACGCGCGTGCCGTCCTCTAACACCAGCAACACCTACGGCTGGCTCGGGCAGTTCCCGAAGCTGCGCGAATGGATCGGCGACCGTGTGATCAAGGGCATGGCCGCGCAGGGCTACCAGATCACCAACAAATTGTTCGAAGCGACGGTCGCCGTCAAACGCACCGACATCGAGGACGACAACGTTGGCATCTATACGCCGCTCTTTGCTGAGATGGGTCGCGCGGCAGCGGCACACCCGGACGAGCTGGTGTTCGGCTTGTTGGCCGCCGGTGAATCGTCGGCCTGCTACGATGGGCAGAATTTCTTCGACACGGACCACCCGGTCTATCCGAACGTCGATGGCACCGGCACGGCAGCGACGGTTTCGAACTTCGTTGCCGGCACCGCTGGGCAACCGTGGTACCTGCTCGACTGCTCGCGCTCGCTCAAGCCGTTGATTTTCCAAGAGCGCTCGCGCCCAGAGATCGAGAGCCTCACGAGCACGCAGGACGAAGGCGTGTTCATGCGCGACGAGTACCGCTTCGGCATTCGCTACCGCTGTAACGCCGGTTTTGGTTTCTGGCAGATGGCGTTCAAGTCCACCGACACGCTCGATGCGGCGAACTTCAACGCGGCAGTTGCGATGATGATGAGCATCAAAGCGGACGGTGGCCGCCCGCTCGGAATCCGGCCCACCCATCTCGTGGTGCCGCCCGCTCTGCGCGCCGCGGCGCTCGAGATCGTCGAGGCGCAGCTCATCAACGGCGGTAACTCGAACCCGAACTATAAGGCTGTCGAGGTGATCGTCAGCCCGTGGGTGGCGTAACCGATGGCGCGCGCGCGCAAGGCTACCGACTCTGCTGCCACTGACCGCGTGCGTCTTTCTGTGCGCACCGTGGCGTCGATGGGTGATCGGCGCCGCTACCGCGCCGGGCTTGGGCCATTTACCCGCGAGGCTCAGGTGGTCGAAGCCACCCAAGAGCAGGCCGAGGCTTTGCGCGCCGATCCGATGTTGGAGGTTGTCGAGGCGAAGGAGTGACGCATGGGCTACGCGACGGCGGCTGAGCTGGCGACGCGCTACGGCGCGGATCGGCTGATCGATCTGACCGACCGCGACGGCGATGGCATCGGCGATGACCCGATGATCGCGCAGGCGCTCGCCGACGCCGACGCCGAGATCGACGGCTATTTGGCCAGCCGCTACCGGCTGCCGCTGCCGACCGTGCCGGCGCTCTTGACTCGCATTGCGTGTGACATCGCCATCTACCGGCTGCTGTCCCTGCGCCGCATGGGCGATATCGAGGACGCTCGCCGCCGCTACGAGGACGCACGGCGGCTTCTGGAGGCGATCGCAAAAGGCCATGCAAGCCTGGGGCTGCCCGCCAGTCTGCCGCTAGACGAGCAGCCTGCGCTGTCGCTTGCCGCGGCTAAATCTGGCCCCGCGCCAGTGTTTGGCCCAGACCAAATGGGGAGCTACTGATGTTGCTAGCGGCCGAGCGCGCGATCGTCGAGCGTCTCAAGACTGCACTCGACCCGCTCCCAGTGGAGGCATTGCCTGCCCGTGGCTACCGCTTCAGCCATGCAAAGGGCGCCGCGGTCGTTGCTGCTGTGGAACTTAGCGCCGGTGGCGTCGAGGATACGGGCGCGTCTGCGCAGAGCGCGACAGCGACGTTCGAGGTTGCGCTCTTTTCCCGTAGCTTACGCGATGGCGCGGGCGTGTGGGAACTGTTCAATGCCGCACGTTTGGCGCTGCTCTCGTTTACACCAGTTCCCGGCGCAACGCCGCTTCGGTTGCATTCAGCGCGGCTTGCGGATGTTGATGCTGACACGTGGGCGCTTGTGACGCGCTGGCAATGTTTGCTGCCGCTCATTCCTGATTTGGACTACGACGGCGGGCCGCTTTTGACCCGCGTCACTTTCGAGGAGGTTTGACATGCTTTACCGCTATACCGGCCCGCTGACGGCCATGACCATGCCCGATGGGCGCGAGATGATCTTAGCCGACGGCCAGACGGTGGACGCGCCAGAGGACAACCCGGTGATCCAGACGCTTGCGGCGCTTGGGCGCCTGACGCCAGAGCCGCAGCCGAAAGCAAAGACCAAAGACATGCAACCGAAGGAGTAAGCCATGCCTGCAAACTTCCTGCACGGCGTCGAGACCATCGAGATCGACCGTGGGCCGCGCCCCATTCGCACCGTGAAGACCGCCGTTGTCGGCCTGGTTGGCACCGCGCCGTCCGGCCCCGTCAACACGCCCACCATCGTGCTGTCCGCCAAGGATGCCGCGCAGTTTGGCGACATCACCGACCCAAGCAGCGCCGGGCACACCATCCCGCAGGCGCTCGATGCAATCTTCGACCACGGCGCGGGCACGGTGATCGTGGTCAATGTGTTTGATCCGTCCATCCACACCGTGACGGGCGAGTCGGGCAAGACGCCGATTGCCGCCAGCCACATCATCGGCACCGTCACCGCCGGCGGCGCGCGCACCGGCCTGAAGGCGCTCGAGGACACCTATAACCTTTTTGGCTTTAATGCCAAGCTGCTCATCGCGCCAGGCTATGCGACGCTGACCTCGGTCACCACCGAGCTGATCGCGCTCGCCGGGAAACTCCGCGCGATGGCGATCATCGACGCGCCGGCCGGCATCACCGTGCAGCAAGCGATAAATGGCCGCGGGCCGTCCGGGGCCATCAACTTCAACACCAGCAGCGAGCGGGCGATCCTGTGCTACCCGCACCTGAAGGTGTATGACCCGCGCACCAACGCCGAGCGCCTGGAGCCGATGAGCGCGCGACTGGCTGGGCTGATCTGCGCCACTGATGTGGAACGCGGCTACTGGTGGAGCCCGTCGAACCAGGAGTTCAAAGGCGTGGTGGGCGCAGAGCGGCCCATCACCGCTCGGGTCAACGACCCGCAAAGCGAGGCCAATCTGCTCAACGAAAACGGCATCGTCACCGTGTTCAACTCGTTCGGCACCGGCTACCGCGCCTGGGGCAACCGTTCCGCCGCGTGGCCTTCCGTGAGTCACCCGAAGAACTTCATCAACGTGCGCCGCACCGCAGACGTGCTGCATGAGTCGGTGGAGTACGCGATGCTGCAGTTCATCGACCGGCCGATCAATGACGCGCTGATCGACGACATCAAGGGCTCGGTCAACGCCTTCATCCGCACACTGATCGGGCGCGGCGCGCTCATCGACGGGGCCTGCACCTACGACCCGGCGAAGAACCCGCCGACGGAGCTCGCGCTTGGGCATCTGACCTTCGACATCAGCTTCATGCCGCCCACACCGGCCGAGCGCATCAGCTTCGAGAGCTTCATCGACATCAACCTGCTGGCCACGCTGGGCGGCGGGCAATAAGGAGTAAGCCATGGCGAAGATCGAAATCCACCGCATCACCAACGCCAACGTCTATTTGGACGGGCAGAGCCTGCTCGGGCGCGCCGAGAGCGTCGATCTGCCGCAGATCAAGGCCAAGATGGCCGAGCACAAGGCGCTCGGCATGGTCGGCACCATCGAGGCATTCGCGGGCTTCGAGAAGCTCGAAGGCAAGATCAAGTGGGCGAGCTACTACGCCGACGTGCTGAAAAAAGTCGCCAACCCTTTCAAGGCGGTGCAGTTGCAGGTGCGCGGCTCGATGCCGATCATCGTCGGCGGCTCGGTCAACCGCGAAGCGCCGATCGTGGCGATGCTGACCGTTGTGTTCAAGAGCCTGCCCGGCGGCGCGTTCCAGCAGCATGAGAACGTGGAGCTGGAGACGGACTTCACCGCCTATTACATGAAGCTCACTGTGGACGGCCAGGATGTGGCCGAGATCGACGTGCTGGAAAACATCTACAAGGCTGGCGGTGTCGATCTGCTGGCGCAGTACCGCAGCAACATCGGAGGCTGATGAATGGACATCACGCTCAAGCACCCGGTAAAGCTGGCCACCGGCCAGACCATAGGCAAGGTCACGCTGCGCCGCCCCAAGGTGAAAGACCTCAAGGCCGCGCAGCGCGTCTCGGACAAGGCCGAGGAGCAGGAACTGGCGCTGATCGCCCTGCTCGCGGGGCTGACGCCCGAGGACATCGAGGAGCTGGATCTCGCCGATTACAAGGCGATCGCCGAGTCCTTTCGCGCCATGCTGGATACCCAAGGCTGAGCTGTGGGAGGCGGCGGCGCTGCTGGCGCGGTGGTTTCGGTTTCCGCCATCGGAGATTGACGGGCTGGAGGTGGAGGAGCTGCTCGCCTGGGTGAGAGCGGCGCAGCGGCAGATCAGGGACGAAGGGCGCGCCGGATGAGTTCGATGCCCACCGCCAGCGCGGGCGCGAGCAGCAGGACGGCGGCGCCGACGATGGGCGCGGCCCACCACGGCGCGGCCATGGCGACGGCGGCGGCGATGACGAGCGCAGCGATGACGGCGGCGGTATCCATGTAGGTCATTATGGCACAAGAATTCTTCCTTGGCATCAAGCTCGGCGTGACCGGCGCGTCAGCCATCGGCGCGGCGCTTGGCTCCGTGCAGTCGTCGCTCAAGGGGCTGGGCGATGCGGCGCGTCGCCTGCAATCCGAGCAGGATCGGCTGGGCGAGGCCATCCGTCGCCACATGGGCACGCTCGCGCCGCAGACGCTGGCCGCGCTCAATCGCGACTACGAGCGGCTTGGGCGCACCATCGAGGCCGTCACCAGGCGGCAGGAGGCGCTCTCCCGCGCCATGCAGCGCCGCGCCGATCTGGCCGCCGAACGGCAGCGCATCGGCGGCGAGATCATGGGCGCCTACGCCACGACGCTGGCCGTGGGCGCGCCGGTCATGGGCGCGGTGCGCGAGGCGGCAGGCTTTGGCGATGCGGTCAAGGACATCGCCATCGTCGGCGAATTGACGCGCGACGAGGAGCGCAAGCTCGGCGCGAGCCTGCGCGCGGTGGCGCGCGAGGTGAACCAGACCGCCGCCGACATGGCGCGCGGCGTGGGGATGCTCATCGCCAACGGCATGGAGGCGAAGAAAGCCGCCGAGCAGGCGGCGCTGCTGGGGCGCTTCACCACCGCCACGCGCGCGAGCTTCGACGACGCGGCGAAGATGATGGTGAGCTTCGATCTGCTTGGCGTCTCGGCCAAGGACATGGAACTGGCCTTCAGCCAGGCGGCCAAGGCGGGCAAGCTCGGCAGCTTCGAAGTGCGCGACATGGCCAAGTGGTTCCCGCAGCTCGGCGGCTACCTCAAGGCCATCGGCGTCACCGGAAACGAAGCCGTGGTCAACATGGCGAGCCGCCTGCAAATCGCCATGAAGACGGCGGGCTCTACCGACGAGGCGGCCAACAACTTCCGCAACTTCCTCGCCAAGCTCACCAGCCCGGATACGGCCAAGGACTTCGAGAAGCTCGGCATCGACCTGCAAGGATCGATGCTGCGCATGGCGCGCCAGGGGCTGGACCCCATCGAGGGCGCGGTCAGCGTCATCATGGGGCAGATGGCCAAGACCTCGCCTAAGGTGGCGGCGGAGCTTCAGGCGCTCTCGAAGGAGATTGCGGCGATCCAAGATCCGGCCGAGCGCGCCGCAGAGCTCGAACGCCGCCGCGCGATGATCGAGGCGCTGGGGGCGAGCGCGGGCCTTGGACAAATGTTCCAGGACATGCAGGCGGTGGGCTATTTGCTCGCCGAAATCCAGAACCGCGACGAGCTCCAGCGCATCCGCGCGGAGACCGCCAGCGGCCGCAACGCCGATGGGCAAATGAGCCTGGACGCGGATTTTGCCAAGCGCATGGAGTCGCCACTGGAGCAATTCAAGCGGCTCAAGATCGAGGTACAGGAACTGGGCATGAGCGTGGGCGAAGCGCTCTTGCCCGCGCTGCTCGACATCGTGCAGGCCATCCGTCCTGTGGTGACCGGCTTTGCTGCCTGGGCACGGGAGAACCCGGCCCTCATCAAGGGCGCGGTGGGCTTCGCGCTCGGGCTGGCGACTGTCAAGGCGGGCGTGTTGTCGCTCGGCTGGCTCATCAACTTCTTCGTCAAGTCCCCGGCGGCCACGCTCATGACCGCGTG
This sequence comes from Hydrogenophilus thermoluteolus, assembly GCF_003574215.1. NCBI lineage: Bacteria > Pseudomonadati > Pseudomonadota > Hydrogenophilia > Hydrogenophilales > Hydrogenophilaceae > Hydrogenophilus > Hydrogenophilus thermoluteolus. The sequence continues at coordinate 1,037,972 of NZ_AP018558.1, forward strand.
GCATTCCATTGGCGCGCGCATCCTCATCGCCCGCGCGGCCATGGCCGCTGGCGGCACCGGCTTGCAGGCCATCGCGGCGGCGGCTGGCCTGTCGGGCGGCGCGGTTGCGCGGCTTGGTGCGCTGCTTGTCTGGTTCAGGGGCGCTGCAACCGCTGCGCTCATGGCGGTTGGCCGCGCGGTGCTGTGGCTGGGCCGCGCGGTGCTGCTCAATCCCATCGGCCTGGTGTTGACCGCCATCGCGGGCGCGGCCTACCTGGTGTGGCGCAACTGGGATCGCATCGGCCCGGCCCTGGGCAAGGCGTGGGCAGCGCTCAAGGCTGGCGCTGCGGCGGCGCTCGATGGGCTCAAGGCGCTGCCAGGCCGCCTGCTCAGCATCGGCCAGCAGCTCGTTCAGGGGCTGATCGACGGCATCAAGGCCAAGCTCGGCGCGGCGGGCGAGGCCATCAAGGGGCTTGGGCAGTCGGTGGTGTCGGGCCTCAAGAACCTGCTGGGCATCCGCTCGCCGTCGCGCGTGTTTGCCGAGCTCGGCGGCTTCGTCGGCGATGGCTTCGCGCAGGGCATGGGCGCAAGCATGGGCGCTGTGCACAAGGCGGCGATGGGGCTATCGGCTGCAGCGATGATCGCCACGCCAGCGGTGCAGGCGCGTCAACCGTCGGTGTTGCCGCAGGTGATGCCCATCGTGCGGCAGACGGTCGATCCGATGGTGCAGCCCGTCGCGCTGCCGCAGATCGCCGACGCCCCGCGCGCCATTCGCCAGACGGTCGAGCCCGTCGCGCTGCCGCAGATCGCCGACGCCACGCGCACCATTCGCCAGACGGTCGAGCCCGTCGCGCTGCCGCAGATCGCCGACGCCACGCGCACCATTCGCCAGACGGTCGAGCCCGTCGCGCTGCCGCAGATCGCCGACGCCACGCGCACCATTCGCCAGACGGTCGAGCCCGTCGCGCTGCCGCAGATCGCCGACGCCACGCGCACCATTCGCCAGACGGTCGAGCCCGTCGCGCTGCCGCAGATCGCCGACGCCACGCGCACCATTCGCCAGACGGTCGAGCCCGTCGCGCTGCCGCAGATCGCCGACGCCACGCGCACCATTCGCCAGACGGTCGAGCCCGTCGCGCTGCCGCAGATCGCCGACGCCACGCGCACCATTCGCCAGACGGTCGAGCCCGTCGCGCTGCCGCAGATCGCCGACGCCACGCGCACCATTCGCCAGACGGTCGAGCCCGTCGCGCTGCCGCAGATCGCCGACGTCAGCGACGCCGTGCAGACCATCCGGCAGGCCACGGCGCAGGCCGCGCCCGCATTCGGCGCGACAAAACCCGGCGCTGGCGGCACGGCAGGCGGCATGACCATCACCTTCGCGCCGGTGATCCACGTCGCCGCAGGCGCGCAGGCAGGCGAGGTGCGCGAGGCGGCGCAGCAGGCGGTACAGCTGAGCTTTGCCGAGTTCGAACGGCTGATGCGCCGCTACGAGGCTGAACGCAAGAGGATCGCGCCATGAGTCTGTACGCGGTGCTCGACGACATCGAGCTGGAGATCATCACCTGGCTCGACGGTCTGGAGATGCGCTACGGCGCGTCCTATGCCGAGCAAGGGCTCATTGGCCGCAAGAGCATCATTCAGCACACAGGCTACGCGCCGGATGAGGTGACGATCGACGCGCTGCTGCATGCCTCGTGGTGTAACCCAGCGGATGAGGTGGCGCGGCTGCGCGACGCTATGAACGAGGCCAGGCCGCTCGCCTTCGTGCTCGGCACCGGCGAATACCGTGGCGTGTTCGTGATCGAGTCGCTCGAAGTCACCACGCGCCAAACCGACGGCTATGGCGCAGTGCTGGCGTTCGAGTGCCGCATCCGGCTCAAAGAGTACATCGGCGACCCGGCCGAGCCGCTGCCGCCAGGAGTGATCCGCGAGGGTTTCCGAATCCCCATTGCCGCCGAAGGCGCGGCCGACTGGACGGTGGCGGATATGGCCCTGCGCTGGCCGGAGGATGGCGGCGGCTCGCCGCTGGCGTCGGTGGCACGCACGGTTTCTAGCGCAGTGTCGGCGATTGGCCAGGTCACGCAGGCAGCAGCAGGCGTGGCCATGCTTGCGCGCATCGCAGGATCAGACACAGCATCCGCCATGCTGATGCTGCCTGGCGTTTCGTCCAGCGTGAACGCAGCGGCATCCGCCCTGCCCATTGCCGGTATGGATGCGCTGGCCGATGTGGCGTCCCTTGCTGCCGACGCAGTGCAGGCGGCATCGGCGATGCGCTCGGCGCAAAGCCTGCTTGCTGGCGCATCTGGCGCGCTGGGCGGCGGGCTGGCGGGCGTGTCCTCGGCGCTGTGGAGCGTCAACGCCGCCGTCTCGACGCTCGATGCCGCGCGCGGCGCGGTGGCGCGCATCGGGCGCTCGGTTGCGCTCAAGGAGGTCAATATATGGCCCACTTGATCCACTATACCGCAGACGGCGATCGCTGGGACTTGATCGCCTGGCGCTACTACCGCGACGTGCGGCAGGTGCCGATGCTGATCGCCGCCAATCCGCACGCCCCGAACGCACCGGTGCTGCCCTCTGGCCTGCGCCTGCGCGTGCCGCTCATCCCACGCGCCACGCAAACCCAGGCGCTGCCGCCGTGGAGGCGCGATGCCTGACGCCCGCGTTCGCGCCATCGCGCCGGTGGTGGAGGTGACCTACAACGGGCGCGACATCACCACAGACCTGACGCCGTACCTCACACGATTCGTGTTCATTGACCGCATGACTGGCGAAGCCGATACGCTCGACCTGGAGCTCGGCGAGGTCAAGGCCGATGCCACCCGGTGGCTCGCCGAATGGTATCCGGATAAGGGCATGGAACTTTCCGCCCGCTTTGGCTGGTCGCACCAGGAGCTCGTGCCCGCCGGGGCGTTCGACGTGGACGAGATCGAGATCGAGAGCCCGCCGATGGCCATCCGCATCCGCGCCCAGTCGGCAGGGGTCTCCCGCGCGGTGCGCAGCCGCATTGGGCGTAAGTATGAAAACACCACGCTCAAGGGCATTCTCGCGGACGTGGCGCAGCGCCTCGGGGCTAAGCTCTCCGGCAAGATCGAGCCTGACCCGGCCATCGAGCGCGCCACGCAATACGGCGAGACGGCCTGGCAGTTCGCTGTGCGCATCGCGCGCGAGTACGGCTACACGGTCAAGCTCACCAACAACAACCAGACGCTGGCGGTCTCCCGTCTGGCCGACGACCAGCCGCCGGTGCGCGTGCTGCGTCCATCCGACATGACGCGCTTTTCCTTCCGCGACCAGATTGCCGATGTGCCGGCGCGCGCCACCGTGCGCCGTCATGACGAAAAGACCGGCGAGCTGATCGTCTATGGGCTCGACGCCAAAGGTCAGGCCGTGCCGGTGGACAAAGTGTCGGTGGACGAGCGCGTCAAGGTCACCCGCGCCGCCAACGCGCAGGACGCCGAAGCCCGCGCCCGCGCCGAGATGGAGCGGCACGCGTTGGACAAGACCAGCCTCGATGTCGAGCTGCCGGGCGATCCGCTGCTGGCGGCGGGGCTTGCGGTGGACGTGACCGGCTGGGGCCGGGTCGATGGCCGCTACGTGATCGTGGTGGCCGAGCACGTCATCGAGCGCGGCTCGGGCTACACCACCCGGCTGCAACTCAAGAGGATTGCTGATGCTGCCTGAAACCTTCGCCGAATCGGCGGTGACGCTCAAGTTCGGCTTCGTGACCGCGCTGGACGAGGCGCTGGGGCGGGTGCGCTGCCGCGTGCCGGATCTGGACGACCTGGAAACCTGGTGGCTGCCGGTGCTGCGCCCCAAAACCCACCGCGATCGCCACTGGAGCCTGCCCGACGTGGGCGAGCACGTTGCGCTGCTGCTCGATGCGCGCGGCGAGGTGGGGGTGGTGCTGGGGGCGATCTTTAGCCAGCGCGACACGCCGCCCGTGCAGAACGTGGACAGGCACCATGTCCGCTTTGACGACGCCACATGGATCGAGTACGACCGTGCCGCGCACAGGCTCACCGTCTCGTGCCGGGGGGACATCGAGATCCTATCCGACACCCACATCACCCTGCGCGCACCCAGAATCGACCTGAACTAGGAGAAAAAATGCCAGCAGCTGTCCGGCTTGGCGACGTGTGCTCTGGTCACGGCTGTTTCCCCAGCCGGGCCAACAGCGCAGCAAGCCAAAACGTGTTCGTCAATGGTCTTGGTTGGCATCGCGTCGGTGATAGTTGGCAACCGCACGGGTGCCCGGTCTGCGCCCCGCACGGGGGCATGCTTGCCGCGGGAAGCTCAACTGTATTCGTCAATGGATTTGCCGCCGGGCGCGTTGGCGACCCTGTGAGCTGCGGTTCGGTATGCGCAACCGGCAGCACGAACGTGTTCGCTGACGACTGAACCCGTTCAGTCTGGCCGTTTCCGCGCACCATTGCCATCATGGCTATATGAGCGCGCAGTCTATCCCGACCAGCCTGCACTGGCAGCCGTCCTGCGGCGGCGATGGTTTTGCCGTGGCCTACGACGACCTGCGGCAGGCGATCCGCACAATCCTCGCTACGCGCGTCGGCTCCGACCCGCTGCGGCCTGATTTCGGATCGCGCGTGCCGGACTATCTCGACTGGCCCATCGACCGCGCCCGCCCTCATGTAGTGCGCGAAACGGTCGCTGCGATCCGCAAGTGGGAGCCGCGCGTCTCGGTCAAGCGCGTGCGGGTCTCTGTCGCGGAGGGCAACCCGGCGCAGATCGTGGTGGCGGTGTACTTCATCGCCGCCGACGGCGTTGAAGTCTCCGCCGAGGTGCGGCCATGACGCAGCTTTTCGACGTCATCCCCAACGACCCGCAGACGATCACCAATGAGATCGTCGCGCAGTACGAGGCGGCGACCGGGAAAACCCTCTACCCGGCGCAGGTCGAGCGGCTGCTGATCGACCTGATCGCCTACCGCGAGACGCTGCTGCGCGCCGCGATCAACGACGCCGCCCGGCAAAACCTGGTGCGCTTTGCCCGCGCGCCCATGCTCGACTACCTGGGCGAGCTGGTGGGCGTGACGCGCCTGCCCGGCGAGGACGACGAGCGCCTGCGCGCGCGCATCCGCGAAGCGCCGGAATCGTTCTCGGTGGCCGGGCCGCGCCTCGCGTACCGCCACCACGCGATGAGCGCGCACGCCTCCATCGTCGATGTGGCCGTCACCAGCCCGGAGCCCGGGCTGGTGCGCCTGTACCCGCTCACCGACACCGGGCTGCCGTCGGCTGCCATCAAGTCGATGGTGCTGGCTGCCTGCTCGGCCGAGGATGTGCGTCCGATCTGCGACGCGGTGGAGGTGGCCGACCCCATCGACATGCCATTCGCCGTCGATGCGCGGCTCACCGTCTTGCAAGCGTTCGACGCCGAGACCGTGCGCCAGGCAGCGCTTGCATCCGTCACCGCTCGCTGCGCCGAGATTGCCTCTCGCCTGGGGCGCGACGTTGCCCGCTCCAGCCTGATTGCCGCGCTGCATGTGGAAGGCGTGGCCAGCGTGCGGCTTGTCGCACCGATTGCGGACATGAGCGTGCCTGCGCACGCCTGGGCGCACGCCACCGGCATCACGGTCACCGTGGAAGGAGCGACCGATGGCTGACCGGCTCGCGCCTGACCTGCTCGCGCTCGATCCGCGCTTTGGCCCGCTTGCGGAAGCCACGCAGCGCATCGAGGCGCTGCCGCTCGACGGGCTGCTCACCTACCTCATCGACACGGTTCCTGCGCACTACCTGCCGGAGCTGGGGCGGCAGTTTCACATCATGCCGCTCGAAGGCTGGCAGTTTGCCGCCACCGACGCTGAGCGGCGGCGGTTGATCCGCGAATCGATTGCGCTGCACCGCAGGAAGGGCACGCCGTGGAGCATCCGCAGGATGCTGGAGATCGCTGGCTTTGGCGCGGGCTTGCGCATCAGCGAAGGCCGCGTCGCGCGGCGTTTTGATGGCACGATCTTCGCCGACGGATCGGAGATTTACGGCGGACACTCGTGGGCAGAGTTCGCCATTGATGTCGATCTGGGCGATACAGCTGGACTGGACGCCGAAACCTCCGCGCGCATTCGTGAGATTGTCGAAGAGTGGAAGCCAGAATCCCGGCATCTCACACGGCTGGCGTTTCACGCTGACACGTCGGACGCTGCGCCCAGCAGCGAAGCCGCGCAAACCAACGCCTCCTGGTCGGGCGCGTCGCTGCGCCCCTGGCGGCGCTGCTACGACGGCGCGCTCTTCTACGACCAGGGGGCGCTGCTTGCATACAACGGCGCGACGCGCGCCGACGGCAGCAGCGCCTACCAGGGCTGGACGGCACGGGGTGCAACATGGCTTGCGGGCGCACCGGAGTCGGATACCACGCTCGCGCTCATCTGGACGGACACTGACCGCCAGCAGGCGCTGCCGACCTACGACGGCGCAACGCAGGCCGACGGCACGACCGACTACGGCGACACCGCGCCGGTGGCGCAGGATGCGGTCATGCCTATCACGGTCACTCGCCATGTGCGCTACGACGGCCGCTACCGCTACGGCGCAGACAACCTGTTCGACGGCTCGGCACGATTCGACGGCGCGCGGCGCTACATCGCGGGCCGCGTCGCCAGTGGCAACGAATCGTTTTATCTGGAGGCTGCATGAAGCTCGCAGACACGCAAGCCCTGCGTGGCGAGTTCCGCCTGGCGATCTACCGCCACGGCGCGCTCGTCGATGAAATCATCGAACCCAACCTCATCGTCAATGGCGCGAAAGACCAGCTCGCCAGGCTGGTAGGCGGCAACGGCGCCAACCGCCATGTCACGCAGATCGGGTTTGGTACTGGCACTGCGGCCGCAGCGCCCGGCAATACGGTGCTGACGGGCGCGTACTGGAAGCCAGTCACCAGCGTGAGCTACCCGGCCACGGGGCAGGTGGCATTTGCCTGGAGCCTCTCCACCGCCGAGGCCAACGGCATGGCGATCACCGAGTTCGGCCTGCGCTGCGCCGACGGCACGCTCTTCGCGCGCAAGGCGCGCGCCCCCATCCACAAGTCCGACGACCTGTCGCTCACAGGAACGTGGACGATCATCTTCTAAAGGAGGCCTTGCATGGCAAACGTCACCGAGTCAGCGGTCTGGGAATCTGGCGTCTATCGCATCGAGACGACCGACCCGATCCTGGGCGGCGAAAACGGCACCGCCAACATTCAGGCCAAGCAACTCGCCAACCGCACGCTCTGGCTGAAGGTGCGCGCGGATCAAGTCGATGCCGCCGCGGCTGGATACGGTTCGCTGCAAGCGCGCCTTGCCGCGCTACAAGCCAACGTCGAGGCGGTTGGCACCGAGATGGTCAATATGGACCACACCGCCGTGATGCAGGCGCTCTCGCTCGCGCACATGGCGCACCAGGCTATCGATGCGATGCGCTTCGGTCCGGTGCGGCAAACCGGCGAAATCACGATCAAAAATCGCGGCGTGGTTTCGGGCTGCACGATCAGCAAGTCGACCACTGCTGCGCGCAACCTCAACATCGCGCCGGGCGTCTGCTTTGCCAACGGCCAGACCTACCCGGTGGTCGAAGGGACGAACGCCGCGAGCGTCCCCGCCAACACCAGCACGACGAGCGCCGTGGTGGTCTCGGCCTACCTCTACCCACACAGCGACGGCCAGACCTACCGTCTGGCGGTGACCGCCATCGGCCAGAGCGTGCCAGACAACGGCATCGAGATTTATCGATTGACGATCCCGGCCAACAACACCGACGCCACCGATCCCAACCTCACGAACGTGACGCTAACTGACGTGCGCCGCATTGAGCCAAATTTTCCTGACATGCTGGACGCCCCCGTGTCGCAGTCGGTGAGCTTTGCTCGTCCGATGAAAGGCGCAGACTGGCGGCTGCACGTAGATGTGGTATCGGCCACCGGCGCGCCGTGCCGCGCCGATCAGGTTGTGGTCGGCAACCGCGCCACGAACGGGATGACGCTGCTCCTGGCAAGCGCCGCTGACGCCGTGACGCTGCGCTGGACCGTCGAACGCCTCAACGACTAACCAAAAGGAGGTCTGACATGCCACAAATCACCATGATCCAACCCGGCGCGCCCGTCGCGCCCATTGCCATCAGCGCCGATCGCCTGACGGTAGGCGACATCACCATTGATTATGCTGTCGAGCAGCAGGACGAGGCGGTCGAGATCGCCATCCGCCACTCCGCTGGCGCGTTCACCCGTGACGGCGCAGACGGCGCGTTCGTCGCCATCGTGCGCATCCCGCCTCGGCAATACACCGAGCAGCCGGGCGAAACCGACCCCATGACCGGCGCGCCCCGTATCGAGCGCGTAGCGCTGCCGCTCGATCCGTCTGCCGTATCCGTCGAACTCTGGCCGTTTGCTGGCTGACCACTGCTAAGCACTCCAGGAGAACCCCATGCCCACCATCTTCATCCGCGACGAACTGCGCGCCGCTATCGAAGCCGCCACCGGCGGCCTGTGCACCGTTCACTACACCGCCAGCGGTCAACCCAGCTACTTCCGCTGGATTCCGAAATTCACGTTGGATGCCATCGATCCCAGTCTTGGCGCCGGCGTCCACCCCGCATTTGTGGTTGATGGCGTCACACGCGATGGTCTGTGGATCGGCATGTATCCGGGTGTTGTCAAAAACGGCGAATTGCTGAGCCTGCCCGGCGTCGATCCGACCACATCGCAGCCCTATACCTATTTCGTGAGCGCTGCCCGCGCTTGCGGCGCCGGCTTCCACGTCATGACCAATGCCGAGTGGGCGGCAGTGGCCTTGCTCACCGCCAAGAGCGGCCACCAGCCGCGAGGCAACACCAACTGGGGTCGCGCGCATGACGCCACCTGGGAGACCGCTCGCCGCGTGGATAACGGCACACCGGGCAGCACCAGCGGCGTAGGCCGCACGCTCACCGGCACTGGCCCTGTCACTTGGCGGCACGACGGCACGCCTGCCGGGATCGCCGATATCGTGGGTAATGTGTGGGAATTCACCCCCGGCCTGCGCCTGGTGGATGGCGAAATTCAAATCCTCGCCAACAACGACGCCGCGACCGCCAGCCTGTTCGACGACAGCGCTCCGTGGAAGGCCATTCTGCAGGATGGCTCGCTGGTTGCCCCGGGCACGACCGGCACGCTCAAGCTCAACTCGCCCAGCGCGTCCAACAATGACACCACTGCGGTCAACCTCGGCGCTCCGACCATTGCCACCAGTGTGACCAATTACACCGGCCCGGCAGGGGATAGCAATCACAGCTACGACTATTGCTACACATCGTTCGCCTCGTTATCCGCCGCAACGGGTGTTACCGTCCCCGCCATCATGCGCGCCCTCGCGCTGGCCCCGCTGTCATCGCCGGCGCTTGCAGGGGGATTCTGGATGCGCAACAACGGCCAGCGCTATCCGCTTCGCGGCGGCGACTGGATCAACGGCGCGGGCGCGGGTCTCGGGGCGTTGAACCTCTACTACCCGGCCTCGAACGCGTACTGGCACCTCGGCGCCCGCCCGGCGAAGGTGTAATGGATCACGACGTGACGAGTCACGACCTAAGCGCCGCGCCGACGCGCGGCGCGTCACTGCCGCAGGCGTATGTGGAGTTGCTGAGCAGGCTGGAGGATATGGACGTGTACGTGCACCAGATCACCGTGCATTGGCCTAAGTCAGAGCGTCATGGCCTGGCCGCCGATGTGCGGCGGCAGATCACGCAGCTGCACCGGCTGTGCGCTGTGGCCTGGAAGCGTAAGTCCAAGTCCGGCGCGCTATTCGACCTCGATGTCGAGCTGTACGTGCTGAAAACACTGATTCGCAAGGCGTACCGGCTGGAATACATCAATGCCGACCGGCTGGCGGTGTGGATGCGTCACGCCGACGAACTAGGGCGAAGAATCGGCGCGTGGATTCGTCACGAAAGCAAACAGGGTGCTGGCGTATGAACGGCGGCGACTGGAACAACGGCGCGAACGCGGGTCTCGGGGCGTTGAACCTCAACAACCCGGCCTCGAACGCGAACTGGAACATCGGCGCCCGCCCGGCGAACGAAAAACTGGCCAGACGCGGCGCGGCCAAGGCTGCGCCGACCGTGCCATTTCCTTCGGCGTCACCATCCTTTCCGTATGGATAAATCACCTGCATCCGGCGCGGGCGACCTGCTGGCGCCGGATACCCTATTCGATCGCATCGTAGCCTGGGGCAACATCATCGCCGCATGGCAAGAGGCGCGCAAGGGCAAGCGACAAAGCGCAGAAGTGCGCCTATTCGAAGCAGACCTTGAGGCCAACCTCGTCAGCCTGCACGAGCACCTGCTGCGCGGCACATGGCGACCAGGCGAGCCGCGCCGTTTCTATGTGCGCGACCCCAAGTGGCGTGAAATCACCGCGCCGCCCTTCGCTGACCGCATCGTCCACCATGCCATCGTGCGCGTCATCGAGCCTCTGTTTGAGCGTCGATTCATTCACGACAGCTACGCCTGCCGCCCCGGTAAAGGTGTCCATGCCGCCGTGGATAGACTGCACCGCTTCATGCGTGGCGCCGCCAGGCGATGGCCGAACGCTTACCTGGTGCGCTGCGACATCAGCAAGTACTTCGCCAGCATCAGGCACGATATTTTGATGCACATGGTGACGCGCGTGCTGCCGTGTCCGCGTACACTGGCGCTGATGCAGTCCGTCATCAGTGGCTACGGTTTCGATGGCGTTGGGCTGCCAGTCGGCGCGCTTACCAGCCAGCTGCTCGCCAACGCCATGCTTGACCCGCTGGATCACTACATCAAGGACGACCTTGGCGTGCGCGGCTATGTCCGCTACATGGACGATTTCGTCCTGATTGCGCACGACAAGCACGCAGCGCAGCGCCTATTGGCGCAGATCGACGGCTTTGTCTCGGCCATGGGCCTGGTGCTCAACCCCAAAAGCGGAATCTGGCCGCTCAAGCGCGGCTGCACCTTCTGCGGCTACCGTGTGCTGCCAACCCATGTAGCTGTCACCCAGGCCGCCAAGCGTCGCTGGCGACATCGACTAAGAACGACCGCCTACGAGTACCGCCGTGGGCGCATCAACCTCTCTCGCTGCCGAGAGACTGTCCTTGCCATGACCGCCGTATTCAAGCATGCCCGAGCGGCGCGATCTCAGGCGGCGATGCTGCGGTCTTTTACCATATAGTGCACGCATTCCATGCGGCGTGTTTTGTCGCGTGGAATGCGATCATGTCGCATGGAATCCGTGCACGCGTCGCATTTAATTTGTGCAAGCCCAACGGCGGAAACGTTGGCCACCCGTTTTGGCATTACGCGCGAAGAGATGGACGCGTTCGCAGTCGAGAGTCATCGCCGTGCGGCCGCTGCACACGAGGCGGGCCATTTCGCGCACGAAATGACTCCGCTTTTCGACGCGCAAGGCCGCTTCTACGCCCACGACGATGGGGTGCGCCCCGATTCATCGCTCGAAAAACTCGCGAAACTCAAACCCTTTTTCGACCGCTATGGTCGTGTCACGCCCGGAAACAGTTCTCAAATCACGGACGGCGCGACGATGCTGCTCGTCGCATCCGAAGCGGCGGTGAAGCGCTATCGACTGGAGCCGGTGGCGCGGCTCGTCGATACCCACTGGGCCGGACTCGACCCTGCTCAAATGGGTTTGGGGCCGGTTCATGCCGCGACCCCGCTTCTGCAGCGTGCGGGTTGGGCTTTGGACGATGTCGATTTTTGGGAGATCAATGAAGCGTTTGCCGCGCAGGTGTTGGCGTGCCTCAAAGCGTGGGAAAGTGACGATTACTGCCGATCTGAGCTGGGGCTGCCGATGGCGTTGGGGCCGATCGACCGCAGCCGCCTCAACGTGGATGGTGGCGCGATCGCGCTCGGGCATCCGGTGGGCGCGAGCGGCGCACGTATCGTCTGGCACTTGGTCGAAGTATTACAGCGACACAACGCGAAGCGTGGAATCGCCGCGATTTGTATCGGTGGCGGTTTGGGTGGCGCGATGCGCATCGAACGGCTGTGAAGGATAGGCGATGAACGAGACGCAGATGAAACACCTCAGCTGGTCGGTCAACGAGCGCGGTATTGCGTGGATCTGGCTCGATTGCGCCGAAAAAAGCGCCAATACCCTTTCCGAACCGGTGTTTGCGGAGATCGAATCGGCGCTCGATGCGATTGCCGCAACGGGCGCGAAAGGAGTGGTGTTCGCGTCGCGCAAAACTGCTGGTTTCGTCGCGGGCGCTGACGTCGAGACGTTTGCAGCGCTTCCCGACGCGGCGGCTGCCCGCGCGTTGGTGGAACGGGGTTGGCGGTTCATGGAACGCCTCGCGGCATATCCGTTGCCGACGGTGGCGCTCATTCACGGTCATTGCCTGGGCGGCGGTTTGGAATTGGCGTTGGCGTGCCGAGCCCGGGTGGCGGTGCGCGACCGCAAGACCCGTTTGGGGCTCCCAGAGATCATGCTGGGGATCTACCCGGGCTGGGGTGGCATGATGCGGTTGCCGGCGCTGATCGGTCCCAGTAAAGCGCTGCCGATGATGCTCACTGCGAAAAGCGTCAACGCCCAACGGGCGAAGCGGATCGGGCTCGTCGATGAAGCCGTACCGGAGCGCGTCGCAGCGTTGGCTGCCGAGGCATTGGTTCTGAACCCCCCGAAACGCAAAGGGCTGCCGCTCGTGGAGCGGTTGTGGGCTGGGCCGTTGCTTGCGCTCTTCGTGCGGCAGGCCGAAAAACAACTGCGCGCGAGGGTTCGAGCGGAACACTACCCGGCCCCTTACGCAGTGTTGCGTTGCTGGAGTCAGTACGGTGGCAACCCTTTGCGGGCTCCTGCCGACGCCCCCGCCAGTATCGAATCTCTGGCGGCGCATCCAACGACCAAAAACCTTTTGCGCGTCTTTTTCTTACAAGAGCGGCTCAAAAAGTTTGCCAAAAGGGAAACCGCACCGATCACCCGGGTTCATGTGATCGGGGCCGGAGTGATGGGCTCCGAAATCGCGATGGTCTGCGCCGCAAGCGGATTGACGGTGACGCTTCAGGATTTGTCGCTCGATGCGCTGGCGCGTGCCCAGCAAGCGGCAACGCGCTGGTTCCAGCGGCGTTTTCGTGACGACGAAACGGCGCTGCGCGCGGCGCTCGACCGCTTCATCCCCGACCCGCAAGGCGTGGGTGTCGCGCAAGCCGACGTGATCATCGAAGCGGTGGTCGAAAAGCTCGACGTCAAGCAACGCCTCTTTGCCGAACTCGAACAGCGCGCCAAACCCGACGCGCTTCTGGCGACCAATACCTCCAGTTTGTCGCTGGAGTCGATTGCCGAAGGGATGGCTGCGCCGCACCGGCTGGTCGGCATCCACTTCTTCAACCCGGTGACCAAAATGCCGCTCGTCGAAGTGGTGCGAGGCGCACAGAGCGACGCGCAAGCGGTCGAACGTGCGCTGGTTTTCGTCGGAAAAATCGACAAATTGCCGTTACCGGTTCGTTCCGCACCTGGTTTCCTGGTCAATGCCGTGGGTTGTGCAACCTTTTTTCTGTAAATTTCCGTGGTGTTGGTCATGACGCCGGGGTTACGGGTTGAGGTTGAGATAGACCTTGCCGGTCATCCACTCGTCGTCGAGTTCGGCCAGCAGCGCCGAGACCAGGCGCAGGCAGGAATCCATGTTGGGGAAGATGCTGGCCACCCGGGTGCGTCGTCGCAGTTCCCGGTTGATGCGTTCCAGCCCGTTGGTGGTACGCAAACGGATACGGTGCGCAGCGGGGAAGTCGAACACCGTCAGGGATTCAGGAATCGCGGTTTCGGCCCACTCGGCCAGTTTCGGATGCTCCTTGCGCCAGGTGTCCAGGGCGGCTTTCAAAAGCCGCTCGGCTTCTGCCTTGTCCGGAGCATTGAAGATCGCGCGCAGTGTCGCGGCGACGTGCTTTTTCGCCTCCTGTCGGGTGACGAACTGGCCGGCGTTTTGCTGCAGATGGAACTGGCAACGCTGCCAGGGAACAGAAGGGAACACCGCTTTGCGGGCAGCTTTGAGGCCCGCATGATCATCCGCGATGATGAGCTTGATCCCGTGCAACCCTCTGGCCAGGAGGGATTCCAGGAAACGTCGCCAATTGATCTCGGCTTCCGACGTGGCCACCGTGCAACCGAGCACCCGCCGTTTGCCCGTCGCATCGACGCCGACGGCGATCAAGACGGCACAATCGACGATTCGCCCTTCCAGCCGCACTTTCTCGTAACGGGCATCCAGAAAGAGATAGGGCACTTCGCCCAGAGGACGCTCGCGCCAGGCCGCAAGCCCCTCGTCGAGCCTGGCGGCGGCACGGCTCACCTGGGCGGTGGAGAGCGAAATCTCCGGCCCCAGCAGGCGCTGCAGTACCTCGATCACCCGGCGGGTGGAGACCCCCTGGACGTACATCTCGGCCAGGGCCAGATGCACCGCCTGATCGGTGCGGGTGCCTTTTTCGAGGGCAGAAGGGTAGAAGTCGCCGCAACGCACCTGGGGCACCTGAAAGGTCAGCTCACCAAGGCGGGTGAGTACCGTCTTGGGTTTGTACCCGTTGGCGTAGTCACGCCGTCGCTCACTACGTTCATAGGGCGCCGCTCCAAGGAACTGGGATCGTTCGATCTTGGCGGCTTCATTGACGAGGATGCGCAGAGCCTCGCCGGCACCCTCCAGTCCGTGTTCGAGCAACACAGCATAAGCCATTTCCAAAGGATTGGTTTCGACACGCATCGCCATGATGGGCATACTCCTTTCTCGAAGTCATGGCGTCAGACCGAGCGCCGCGCACTTCCTGCCAGAGGCGCTAAACGGAATTTACAGAAAGGATGGTACACAACCAATGCCGTGCTCGCACCCTATTTGATCTCAGCATTGCAATGCGTCGAAGCGGGCACTGCGCCCGAAGTGGTCGATGCGGCACTGGAAGCCTTCGGGATGCCGATGGGGCCGATCGAACTGGTCGATACCGTAGGGCTCGATGTTGCGCTTTTGGCTGGGCAGCAATTGGTGCCCGATGAACCCACGCCTCCCCGGCGCTTGCAGCAGTTGGTTCAGGAAGGCAAACTGGGGAAAAAGACTGGGGAAGGCTATTACCGCTGGGAAAAGGGAAAAGCGGTCAAACGCACGGTCAAACCCAGCGAGATCCCGGAGGGGCTGGCAGAGCGCATCATCGCGCCGCTCATCGCCGCAACCGAACGGTGCGTGGCCGAAGGGGTGGTTGCCGATGCCGATCTTGCCGACGCTGGGGTGATCTTCGGCACGGGGTTCGCACCGTTTCGCGGGGGGCCGTTGCATTGGCGCAACACAGAAAACACCGAAAACCGGGAAACACAAGCGCGTTCGGCGTAACCGTTCAAACGTTCGTTCGTAATCGGATATGATCGAGTCGATGCCCCAATCGATCTGAGGAGCGTGCCAGCGATGACCACGCAACTGCCTGACAAACAGCCCGAACTGCGGGTGATGCCGATGCCAGCGGACCTCAACCCGGCTGGTGACGTCTTTGGCGGCTGGGTGATGGCGATGGTCGATATCGCCGGATCGCTCCCGGCGCGCAGGCGCGCCAAAGGGCGGGTTGCCACCGTGGCAGTGAATAGTTTCGTCTTCAAGCAACCCATCGCGGTCGGCGACGTGGTGAGCTTTTACGCCGAGGTGGTTGCAGTCGGAAGGACTTCGGTCACCGTGGACGTCGAGGTCTATGCCGAACGGCACCCCGAGTCGCCCATGGTGGTGAAGGTGACGGAAGCGCGCCTGACCTATGTCGCACTCGATGCGCAAGGCAAAAAACGCGCGATTCCGCAGGAAATGCCCTCTGATGCTTGAGCAAGCAGATGGGGGTTTTGGTTCGTTGTGGTAACAGTGGAGGAGTCTCACTCATGAAAAGAAATACGTTTCGTTTGACGACGCTTGCCAGCGCGCTTTTTGTTGCAGGTCTTTCTTCGGCGCACGCCGGTGGCTTCCAGCTGCTGGAACAGAACGCGAGCGGGATCGCGAACGCCTACGCCGGTTCGGCGGCGGTGGCCGACAATGCGTCGACGATCTTCTTCAACCCCGCTGGGATGACCCAGCTTTCCGGCGCGAAAGAGGTTTCGCTGGGGTTGGCGGTCGTCAAACCCAGTTTCAAATTCGCTAACCAAGGTAGTTTGGCTGCAGTGCCGCCGCTGACCCCGGTTGCGGTTCCTTTGACGGGGTCTAATGGGGCCGACGCCGGGGATTGGGCGGCGATCCCGAACGGCTATTATGCGCAACGCATCAACGATCGCCTTTCGGTAGGGGTTGGGTTTGGCGCGCCGTTCGGGTTGAAGACCGAATATACCGACGATTGGGTTGGCCGGTTCCAGTCGACCCTGTTCGATATCAAAACGATGAACGTCAACCCGTCGGTCGCGTACCGCGTCAATGACAAAGTTTCGGTCGGCGCTGGCGTCAGCATCCAGAAGATGGAAGCGACATATGATAGGTACGCAGCTACTTTGACTACTCCAATTAATCTCTCAGGAACTAAACTGCGGCTCAAGGCGGACGATGTCTCGTTCGGCTGGAACGTAGGCGTGCTGTTCCAACCGACGGCTGCGACCCGTGTCGGTCTGTCGTACCGCTCCAAAGTCAAGCATACGCTCACCGGTACGCTGACCGCAAGCGGCGGTGCTGCCGCCGTGCTTTCCAACCCTGCGATCGGTGCAGCCGGGGTCAATGCGAAGGTCGATGTCGATCTGCCCGACACCTTCATCGTCAGCTTCACCCATCAGCTCAATCCGCGTTGGGAAGTGCTGGCGGACCTTTCGTGGACGGGTTGGAGCAGTCTCGACGTCTTGCCAATTTATCGCACCAGTGGTGTACAAGCAGGGACGACTGCCGACTTGCTCGAAGCCCATTTCCGCGACACCTGGCGCGTTGCGCTCGGCGCCAATTATCACTACAACAACGCGTGGACCTTCAAATTCGGGATCGCGCACGACGAATCTCCGGTCAAGAATGCCGATACGCGTTTGGTTTCGTTGCCCGACAACAACCGCATCTGGCTCTCTTTGGGCGCGCAATGGCGGCCCGATCGCGCAACGCGCGTCGATTTCGGCCTGGCGCACCTCTTCATCAACGACACGCGTATCAGCCACAACCAAACCTCCAGTGATCCCACCAAAAATAAAGGTTGGGTGATCGGCGAATATACCGGCAACATCTGGCTGGCGGGCGTTCAGTACTCCCGCTCGTTCTGACCGGATCGTCATTTTCTGCGAACCGCCCCTTGCGTGGGCGGTTTTTTTGTGCTATCTTTCAAACAAACGTTTGAACCAACCGATGGAGGCACCAGTGGAACGCATCATGATTCGTAAAGTAGCCGTGCTCGGGGCTGGGGTGATGGGGGCGCAGATCGCTGCGCATTGCACCAACGCGAATGTCCCGGTGGTGCTCTTCGATCTCCCCGCGAAAGAGGGGGACAAGAACGCGATCGTCAAGAAGGCGCTCGCAACCTTCGCCAAATTGGATCCGAAGCCGTTCGCGGCAAAAGATCGGGTGCAGTTCATCGAACCCGCCAACTACGAGACCGATCTCGCGAAATTGGCCGAGTGCGATCTGGTGATCGAGGCGATCGCCGAGAAGATGGAGTGGAAGCGCGATCTCTACGCCAAGATTGCGCCGCATTTGGCACCGCACGCGATCGTCGCGTCGAACACCTCGGGGCTGTCGATCGAAACGTTGGCCGAAAGCATTCCGGAATCGCACCGCGCCCGCTTTTGCGGGATCCACTTCTTCAACCCGCCGCGCTACATGCCGCTCGTCGAACTCATCCCCACCGCACGCACCGACGCGGCGCTCATGGATGCGCTCGAGACGTGGCTCACGGTGCGCCTGGGCAAGTCGGTGGTGCGGGCAAAAGATACGCCGAACTTCATCGCGAACCGGATTGGAGTGTTCTCGATCCTGGCGGTGATGCACCATACCGAACGGTTGGGGTTGGGCTTTGACGAGGTCGATGCGCTTACCGGACCGAAGATCGGTCGCCCGAAGAGCGCGACCTACCGTACCGCCGACGTCGTCGGGCTCGACACCCTGGCCCACGTGATCGATACGATGGCCACCCACCTCACCGACGACCCGTGGCACGGTTACTTCGGCAAACCCGCTTGGTTGCAGGAGTTGATCGCCAAAGGGCAGCTGGGGCAAAAGACCAAAGGTGGGATCTACCGTAAAGAGGGCAAAACGATCCTGGTCCTTGACGTGCAGAAGGGCGAATACCGCCCGGCAGCCGGTGAAGTGGCGCCTGAGGTCGATGCGATCTTGGCCGAACGCGACCCGAAGGTGAAATTCGAGAAATTGCGCACCAGTACCCATCCGCAAGCCCAATTCCTGTGGTCGATCTTCCGCGACGTCTTCCATTACTGCGCCGTGCACCTCGAAACGATCGCCGACAATGCGCGCGACGTCGATTTGGCGATGCGTTGGGGTTTCGGCTGGGCGATGGGGCCGTTCGAAACGTGGCAAGCAGCGGGCTGGCAAGCGATCGCCGAGGCGATCGCGGCCGACATCGCTGCGGGTAAGGCGATGGCGAACGTTCCGCTGCCGGCGTGGGTCGAAAAGGTCGCTGGCGTGGTCCATGGTCCGCAGGGTTCCTATAGCCCCGCCAAAGGCAACTGGGTGGGTCGGCGTGCGTTGCCAGTCTACGAGCGTCAGCTCTACCCCGATCGCGTCCTGGGCGAAGCGATCATTGACCGCGGCGAGACGCTGTGGGAGAACGACGGGGTTCGGCTGTGGCGTCGTCCCGATCAGGATCCGCGCATCGGGATCGTCTCGTTCAAAAGCAAGATGCACGCGATCGGTGACGAAGTGCTCGACGGCGTGCTCGAAGCGGTGGCGCGCGCGGAGCGTGAACTCGACGGACTGGTGATCTGGCACGAAGCACCCTTTGCCGTAGGGGCGAACCTCAAGCAAGTCGCGGAAGCGTGCGCGGCAGGGCAATTCGATCTGCTCGAGCGCACGGTGGCGAAGTTCCAGGAAGCGAGCATGCGTCTCAAGCACGCCACGGTGCCGGTGGTCGCTGCGGTAGAGGGAATGGCGCTCGGTGGCGGGTGCGAATTCGTGATGCACGCGGCGCACCGCGTCTTCGCCCATGAGTCCTATGTAGGGCTTGTCGAAGTCGGGGTCGGATTGATTCCCGCAGGTGGTGGGTGCAAAGAGTTCGCATTGCAGGCGCACCGGATGGCGCAACGCGCAGCAGGCGGTGACGTCTTCCCGTTCATCCAGACCGCGTTCCAGACCATCGCGCAAGCGCAAGTGGCGAAGAGCGCGCTCGAAGCGATCCAGATGGGCTTCGGCCGCTTGGGTGACGACATCGTGATGCATCCGCGCGAGCTCCTCTACGTTGCGATCCGCCGCGCCCGGGCGATCGCGGAAGCGGGCTATCAGGCGCCGCTTCCCGAGCGTGAGATCGTCGTCGCGGGACGCAACGGGATCGCCACTTGTCAGATGTTCCTGATCAACATGCTCGAAGGCGGCTTCATCAGCGAATACGACTTCCGCGTGGGCACTGCGGTGGCACGGGCGCTCTGCGGTGGCGATGTCGAAACCGGGATGCGGGTCTCGACCGAATGGATTTTGGAGGTCGAGCGCCACGAATTCGTCGAACTCCTCAAACAAGAGAAAACTCAGCAACGGATTCAGCACATGCTGACCACCGGTAAGCCATTGCGCAACTGATCGAGAAGGGGAAGAGAAGATGAGTAAAGCGATTCAAGACGCCTATATCGTTGCGGCCGTTCGCACACCGGTCGGGAAAAAAGGCGGGATGTTCCGTCATGTGCGGCCGGACGACATGCTCGCCCATGTACTCAAAGCAGTAGTGGCACAAGTGCCTGAACTCGATCTCAACGAGATCGGTGACGTGATCGTCGGTTGCGCGATGCCGGAAGCCGAGCAGGGGATGAACGTCGCCCGCATCGGCTTGCTGTTGGCTGGCTTTCCGAACAGCGTCCCGGGGATCACCATCAACCGGTTCTGTTCCTCTGGAGTGCAGGCTGTTGCCGATGCCGCGGCACGTATCCGTTTGGGAGAGGCCGATGTGATGATTGCGGCGGGTACCGAATCGATGTCGGTGATGCCGCAGATCATGGGGAACAAAGTCAGTCTCAACCCGGCCGTGTTCGAGAAAGAGGAGAACTACGCGATCGCGTTTGGGATGGGGCTCACCGCAGAGAAGGTCGCCCAAAAATGGGGCATTTCCCGTGACGACCAAGACGAGTTTGCGCTGGCGTCGCATCAGAAAGCGCTCGCTGCGATCGACCAAGGGTTGTTCCGCGACGAGATCGCGCCCTATCCCGTGAAAACCCACCTGCCCGGTGCGCAGGGGGTAGCCCGTGTCGTCGAACAGGTTGCCGATACCGACGAAGGACCGCGTCGCGATACTTCACGCGAGTCGCTGGCGCGCTTGCGGCCGGTCTTTGCGGCACGGGGTACCGTCACGGCGGGGAACAGTTCGCAGATGTCGGACGGTGCGGGAGCGGTGCTCTTGATGTCGGAAGCAGCGGTGAAGCGCTACAACGTGACGCCGATTGCGCGGGTCGCCGCGTATGCGGTTGCGGGGGTTCCGCCCGAAATCATGGGAATCGGGCCCGTCGCGGCCATTCCCAAGGCGCTCGAACGCGCGGGCATCCGGCAAGACGATCTTGACTGGATCGAACTCAACGAAGCGTTCGCGGCGCAATCGCTCGCGGTGATTCGCGAGCTGGGGTTGGACCCCGCGAAGGTTAACCCGCTGGGTGGCGCGATCGCGTTGGGCCACCCGTTGGGCGCAACCGGCGCGATCCGCACCGCGACGGTGATGAGCGCGATGAAGCGCGACCCCAAAGTGAAATACGGAATGGTGACGATGTGTATCGGTACCGGTATGGGGGCTGCGGGCATCTTCGAACGCGTATGAAAATTGGCCAACTGAGCATCGGGGGGGCGCGATGCGCTCCCCGCTGATGCGCCATATCCCCCGCCGCTATTGGCACCACGTGCTGCGGTGGGGGTTCAACTTTTACCCCTCTTACCGGACGATTGGCGCGCGGGTCGAACGCATCGACCCCGATCTGCGCCGCATCGTCGTACGCCTGCCGCACACGTGGCGGACACGAAACCCCGCCGGTGCAACCTTCGGCGGCGCCCTTTACGCGGCCGCTGACCCCATGTTTGCGGTGATGCTGGCGTACAATCTCCCGGAGCGTACCGTGGTTTGGGACAAAGCCGCGTCGATTCGCTACCGGCGTCCCGGACGAACCACGCTGTGGGCCGAATTCGTCCTGCCAGAGACTGTCTTAGAGACGGTGGCGCACGAACTGGTCACCGTCGGCCGTTCGGAACCCACGTTCGTCGCTGTTTGGCGCGATGAGGAGGGACTTGAGTACACCACCGTGGAGAAGACGGTATTTGTCGCAACACCAGAATACATGCGCGCACGGCAAACGGCATAGCAAACCCTACGCACCAGAAAGAGGGATTTACGCATCATGAAAACGTACGAAACCTTGGTGATCACCGAAAAAGCGCCGGGGGTCTGGGCGCTGCAACTCAACCGTCCCGAATCGTTGAATGCGCTGTCGATGCAGATGCTCGAAGAGCTGGCCGACGCAGCGGGGATGCTGTACGACCTCCCAGAAGTTCGGGCGCTCATCATCATTGGCGCGGGTGACCACTTCATGGCCGGTGGGGATATCCGTGATTTTCACCGTTCGTTGGCGCTTTCTCCTGAAACCCGCAAAGCGCAATACCGCGCGGTGATCGAACGGGCGGCGAACGTCCTGGTCGAGCGGTTGACCCATGCGCCGTTCCCGGTGGTTTCCGCTGTGCGCGGCGCGTGCGCGGGTTTTGGGCTTTCGCTTGCGTTGATGGCCGATCTGGTGGTGGCAAGCCGCACGGCCTACTTCACCACCGCGTACCTCAACATCGGGCTTTCCGCCGACGGGGGGATGTCCTATCTTTTGCCCCGCGCGGTCGGTGCGAAGCGCGCGGCGCGGTGGCTGCTCCTTGCCGAACGGTTTTCAGCCGAAGAGGCGCTTGCTGCGGGTGCGGTGAGCGAAATCGTCGCGGATGACCAGCTCGAAGCGCGGGTCATGGAAATTGCGACGCGTTGGGCACATGGTCCGCGCCATGCGTTGCTGCGCATGAAGCGGCTCTTGGCCGAGTCGATGGAACATACGTTGGAGGCGCAGCTGCTCGAAGAGGCGGATGCGTTTTCGGCATGTAGCGCAACCGAGGAATTTGCCGAAGGCGTCACCGCCTTTTTGGAAAAGCGCCCGCCGCGCTTTCCCGGGTGAGTCCTAAAACGCCGTATCGTACCCAGTGCGCATGACTGCCTCCTTGCCCGAATCGATCCAGGTCCTTGAACGCGGCTGGTTGTCGTCGAACAGCGTTTTGCTCTTCGACGGCGAGACGGCAACGCTTGTCGATAGCGGCTACGTGACCGAAGCCGGCGAAACGGTGGCGATGCTGAACGCCGCGTTGCGGGGCCGAACCCTGACGCGCCTCATCAATACCCATTCCCATTCCGACCATATCGGGGGTAACGCGGCGGTCCAGCGCGCCTTTGGTTGCCGAATCGCGGTACCCGAAGCATTGGCTCCGATCGTCGCCCGTTGGGACCGCACCGCGCTGTTACTCGATGTCGCCGGACAAAACGCCGAGCCCTTTTCCGTCGATGAGACGATCGCGCCTGGTGACACGTTCGTGGCGGGTGGGTTGTGCTGGGAGGCGATCGCGGCACCGGGGCACGACGCGACCGCGCTGGTCTTCTACAACCGGGAACACGGCGTTTTGCTCTCTGGCGATGCGCTCTGGGCCGATGGCTTCGGAATCCTCTTCGGGAACGTGCTGGGGAGTCATGACGCGCTACCGGATGCCCGCAATACGCTCAAGAGATTGCAGTCGCTGGCAGTCCAATGGGTGATTCCCGGGCACGGCGCCCCGTTTCAGGACTTTGCAGGCGCGCTCGACCGTGCGTGGGGGCGACTCGAAGCGTTTGCCAAGGAACCCAAGCGGATCGCGCGCAACGCGCTTCGCGCCTGTTTCGCGTTCTACCTGTTGGAACACCGGCGGTTGACGCGCGACGCGATCCACAGCGCACTCGCCACGATTCCGCTCTTCGTGCAGGCCAACGACCGCTTTCTCCACCAATCACCGGAAGCACTCACCGAATGGGTTGCCGCGGCGCTGGTTGCTGCCGGGCGAGCGCGCTGGGAAGGGGAGACGTTGGTCGCGCTCATCTCTTGATCGGGTCACGGGTTTTTCTGCCGTTTCGCTGCCTCTTCGTCACGCAATACACGCCGTTGGATCTTGCCAGTGGTGGTCATCGGGAGTTCGGCGCGAAATTCGATCTCCCGCGGCGTTTCGTACGGGGCAAGATACTGACGCACGTGGTTGCGCAGCGTCTCGACCAGCGCGTCATTGCCTTGCCAGCCCGGTTGCAGGACGACGAACGCTTTGACGTAGCTGCCTTTCGTCTCGTCGGGCACGCCGATCACCGCGGCATTCACTACGGCCGGATGCTTCATCAAGCAGTTCTCGATTTCGTTGGGTCCGATGCGGTAGCCGCTGCTTTTGAAAACGTCATCGAGCCGGCCGCGATACCAGAAATAGCCGTCGGCGTCGCGGACCGCAAGGTCGCCCGTTCGTCCCCAGGCGTTGGGGTCGGACGGGTCGCCGAAGAATTTCGCTCGGGTCGCTTCGGGGTTGCGCCAATATTCGAGGAAGAAGATCGGGTCGAGCGTGCCGTGGCAGCTGCGTCGGACGCAGATCTCGCCCTCTTCGCCAGGTGGCAGTTCGTTTCCTTCGTCGTCGAGCACCGCAATCTCGTGTCCCGGATAGGGCAAACCGACTGCGCCGGGCTTCGCCGGCCAGATCGCGCGACATCCGCCCAGAAGGTAGTTGATCTCGGTCTGACCGAAAATTTCGTTGATCGTCACCCCCAGTTGCGTTTGCGCCCACCCCTGCAACGTTTCGCCCACCGCTTCGCCGCCGCTCATGATCGTGCGCAGATGCAAGCGGAAGTGGCGTTTGGGTTCCGGGCAGTGTTTCATCATCATTTTGAGCGCGGTGGGGAAAAGGAAAGTATTGCGTACCTCGTAGTGCGCCAAGAGCCAATAGGCTTTTTCCGGATCGAACCTTCCCCGGTATGCCAAGAGCGGCTGGCCGAAATACCAGGTGGGGAGGAGACCATCGAAAAGCCCCCCGGTCCACGCCCAATCGGCCGGTGACCAGAAGAAGTCGCGACGTTGGGGATAGAAATCGTGCGAGCAAACGAAACCGGGTAGGTTGCCCAGCAGCGTGCGATGGGCCATCAACGCCCCTTTGGGGTTTCCGGTGGTCCCACTCGTGTAGATGATCACGGCCGGGTCGTCGGCTGCTGTGGTCACTAGGGAAAAATCGTCGGCAGCGGTGTCGAGCAACCGTTGCCAGTCCTTGATCCAACCATTTGCGGCACAGGCCGTCTGGGCGCGCACCAACAGGACGGATTCCAACTGGGGTAATTGTTCACGCAGCGCTTCCACTTTGGGCAGCGTCGATTCGTCGACGATCGCCACCTTCGCGGCAGCGTGGTTCAACCGGTATTCGAGCGCTTCGGGGCCAAAGAGATGCGAAAGGGGCAGGGCGATTGCGCCCATCTGGTACGCTGCGATGTGCGCGATCGCGGTTTCGGGGCGCTGCGGCAGGATGATCGCAACGCGCTCTCCTCTTGTGACACCCAACGAACGCAATGCATTGCTGAGGCGGTTGGCCGCTTTTTGGATCGCCCAAAAGCTCCACGTTTCCCGGTGGCCCGTTTCGTCCTCATAGAGCAGCGCCAGACGGCCACGGTCATCCGCCCAGCGCCGACAGCAGGCGTGCGCGATATTGAACCGCTTCGGGATTTGCCAGCGGAAATTGTCCCATAGCGCTTGCCAGCTGCCCGCTTTGCGGTCGAGTTTCATGGTTGTCTCCTCTTTTGGTGTGAAAATGCATTGGGGTGATTCCATTCGGTCAGACGTCTGGGTAGAGCCAATGAACGGCTGCCACGGCTGCGGCGATCCCGGCCAGATCCGCAAGGAGCGCCGCAGCGAGCGTATGGCGGATCCGCTTGACGCCTACCGCTCCGAAATAGACCGCGAGCACGTAAAAGGTGGTCTCCGTCGATCCTTGGAGGGTTGAGACGAGCCACCCCACCAACGTATCCGGCCCAGTTGCCGGGTCGCTCAGGATGCTTGCCATCAACGCATACGCGCCAGACCCAGAAAAGGGGCGAAGCAGCGCCATCGGCAAGGCTTCGGCAGGTAACCCGATTGGCGTGGTGATCGGGGCAAGCAATGAGACGAACCCCGTGAGCGCCCCGCTTGCCCGCAGCATCGCAACTGCTACCAAGATCGCGACCAAGTAAGGAATGATGCGCAACGCCACCTGAAAACCGTCTCGCGCTCCTTCGACGAATTGCTCATAGACCGGGACGCGGCGCACCGCACCAAACAGGAGGAAGAGGACGATCAACCCGGGAACCAGCCAGGCCGAAAGCGCAGCGCCAACCGCGAGTGAAAGCGGGATAAGCGCGAGGATGCCTGCAAAAAAAAGACCTGTCGCCCAAAGGGGGTAGGGCGGTAACGAAGGGGTTTCTTCTAGCGCTGCTTGGGTTTGCGGGTCCAGCGTCGCCTCGGGCGGCGGTGGAAGTACCTGAGTTGCCGCTGCCCCGTGCACGTCACTGGGTGCTTCGTCCATTGGCTTTACCACAGTCCGTCTGCTTCCCGCAGGAAAAAAACGCGCCAATCCCCACGCTGCAAACCCAGCGGTAAGCGTCGCGCAGGTCGTCGCGATCAGCGTGGTGGGCAGGATCGCGGCCGGATCGCTCGACCCCAAGCTGGCACGCAGCGCGATCACCCCAGTGGGCAACAAGGTCAGTCCCGACGTATTGAGCGCCAGAAACATCGCCATCGCGTTCGTCGCCGTTCCCGGGTGGGGGTTCAACCGCTCGAGCGCCTCCATCGCGCGAATGCCAAAAGGGGTGGCGGCGTTCCCCAACCCGAGAAGATTGGCGGAAAAGTTCATCACCATCGCACCCATCGCCGGATGGTTCGCCGGTACGTCCGGGAAGAGGCGTACCATGAGCGGTTGCAACAAGCGCGCGATGATCAAAAGAAGCCCCCCTGCTTCGGCGATGCGCATCAACCCCAAAAAGAGGCTCATCACTCCGATCAACCCGATCGCCAAGGTCACCGCTTGCCCCGCGCCGTCGATCGCCGCTTTGGAGAGCGCTGCCATCGTTCCCGGTGCAGACGTGGTTTCCCGCCAGGCCGCGGTGGCGAACGCAGTGACGACCAGAAAAAGGAAAAATCGATTCATCGCAGAATTGCCCGGAGAAATCCTCGGTATTTTGCCCGCGATCGACTCGATGGGCTTTCTACAATCCTAACATCGGAAAGCCAGAATCGAAGCGGGGAGCGGGTGCGATGACAGCGTTCGTCATGGTGGTGATGGCGGTTTCCTTGGCGTGGTTGCTCGTCGAAGGGTGGCGGTGGTGGCGCGCCGGTCAAGCGCTTGCCGCCCATGCCGGTAACCCTTTCGCGACCCATCTGGAAACGCGTGCGTGGCAACAGGAGATTCAGCAGTTGCGGGTGGTCATTGCAACGCAGCAGCAGCAGATTGCCGCGTTGCAAGCGGAAATCGAAGCAATCAAAGCGAGCGCGGGCAACGCCGCTTCCCATGCCGACGCTGCGCGAACGTCCGAAGCCCCTTCAACTCCAGCGAACCGAACGGCTTCCGACCTCGAACGTTCGGGGGCGAACGTCTCACCGGAATACGCTGAGCCGTTGGCGTTGGCACGTCGAGGGGCCGAACCGGAAGAACTGGTGAAACGGTGTGGCGTGTCGCTTGCTGAAGCGCAACTCATCTGGGCGCTGGCCAACGGCCCGCAGGAGGTTCGCCAAGAGGCGTGATCGCGAGCCATTTCGCGGGTGCTGGTGTATGATCGTAAAATAGAGGAAAAAAGGAGCACACCATGAAACTGACGAGTCCGGTGCTGGGGGAGATCGAGGTCGATGACTCGAAAGTGATCCACTTTCCCAATGGATTGGCGGGTCTCGGGCATCTCAAGCAATTCGTGTTGGCCCACGAAGAGCCGGCGCAGGGAGAAACGCCGCGCGTGTTCATTTTGCAGTCGGTCGACGACCCAGAAATCTCTTTCTCTTTGGTCGTGCCCGAAGCGTTGGGGGTGCGCTATGAACTGGAACTCTCCGACGAAGAAGTGACGCTTCTTCAGGCGACGGCGCCAGAAGAGGTCGTGATCGCAGTGATCGTCCGTCGCGACGATGCGCACCCTGATAGCCATGGGCTCAAAGCCAACTTCATGGGGCCGATCCTCATCAACACCAACACCCGGCAAGCGATGCAAAAGGTGTTGGACCGCTTCAACTGTGACATCGTGATTCGTGGCTAAGGAGCATTTCGTCGATGAAACGAACGATCCACACCGCCAACGCCCCTGCGGCGATTGGCGCCTATTCGCAGGCCGTGCAAGCGGGTGATTTCCTTTATATCTCTGGCCAATTGGGGCTCGACCCGGCCACGATGGCGCTCGAAGAGGGGTTCGAAGCGCAGTGCCACCGGATGTTCCAAAACCTCAAAGCGATCGCCGAAGCGGCGGGCGCGGGACTCGATCGCGCGGTGAAATTGACCATCTACCTCACCGATCTGGCCGATTTTGCGCAGCTCAACACGATCATGGCGCACTATGTTCCCGAACCTTTCCCGGCTCGGGCTGCCGTTCAAGTCGCGGCACTCCCCAAAGGGGGACTGGTCGAAGCGGACGCGATCCTCTACCTTGGGCAGTGAGCGCATCGCCACCGCCACGTAGCCCCCTCGAGCAGTGGGCCGGCATCGGACCGGCAACGGTTGAGCGGCTTGCGCGCTTGGGCATCGAACAGCCAGAGGATTTCCTCTGGCTGTTGCCTTTGCGCTACGAAGACCTCACCCGCGTGACCCCCATTGCGGCACTGACTGCGGGGAGCGAAGCGCTCGTCGAAGGGGAGATCGTGCGGGTGGAAGAGCACACCCGCGGAGCGGGCGCGGGGAAGCAGTTGATCGTGCATTTGGCGGACGCAAGCGGAACGCTCGTCGGACGGTGGTTTCGGTACTACCCCAGCACGCAACAAAAACTGAAGGCCGGGCGGCGTTGGCGGTGGTATGGCGAGGTGCGTTGGCACTACTTCGGTGGGGTCGAGATGATCCACCCGCGCCTGATCGACCCCAAAACCCCGCTTCCTGCGACGCTCACCCCAATCTACCCCAGTGTCGAGGGGCTGAATCAACCCCACTTGCGGCGCTGGGTGGCCAAAGCACTTGCGGTGGTTGCGCTTGACGAATGGCTCGACGACGAAACGCGGCAACGGTGGCACTTCCCCGCGTTACCCAACGCCGTTCGCCTGTTGCACCAGCCGCCAGCTGGGCTTGTCCCCGAAAAGCCCGAGTGGCGCGCGGCCCGTGCCAGACTGGCGTTCGACGAGCTCGTCGCGCAACAAGCGTCGATGCGCCGCGCCCGTCTGGCGCGTCTGACGTGTGCAGCGCCTGCGATCAGCGGCACGGATGCCGATCGGGCGGAGCGGGCGCTTGCAGCGCGCCTGCCTTTTACCCTGACCAACGCCCAACGGCGGGTTGTGGGCGAAATCGCGCACGACCTGGCGCTGCCCACTCCGATGCATCGGTTGGTTCTGGGCGATGTCGGTAGCGGCAAGACCGTGGTGGCGGCGCTTGCGATCGCCCGCGCCGTTGGCGCGGGCTTTCAAGCAGCGCTTGCAGCGCCTACCGAAATCCTTGCCGAACAGCACGCGCAGAAGCTTGCGCCCTGGTTCGAAGGGGTCGCGCCGGTGGAACTGATCACCGCGAGCACCCCAGCGCGCGTGCGCCAGGCGCTGAACGAACGGCTCGAGCAGGGGGAACCGATGGTCGTCGTCGGAACCCACGCACTTTTTGAAACGCGCACGCCGCTGCCGCGCTTGGCGCTTGCGGTCATCGACGAACAGCACCGCTTCGGAGTGCGGCAGCGCGCCCGGTTGCGGGAAAAGAGTAGCGCTTGGCGGCCCCACCTCTTGATGATGTCGGCAACGCCCATCCCGCGTACGTTGGCAATGGCCTGCTACGCCGATCTCGACCTCTCGTTCCTCGACGAGCGGCCGCCTGGCCGCAAACCGGTGACCACGACGCTCCTGCCGCTGTCGCGAAAAGCAGAACTGATCGCGCGGGTACGCGCCTGGTGCGCCAGTGGCAAACAGGTCTATTGGGTCTGTCCGCTCATCGAGGAGAACGAAACGCTTGCGCTCAACGCTGCCGAAGCGGTTTTCGAGGAACTGCGGCATGCGATGCCCGAGATCGCGATCGCGTTGTTGCATGGTCGGATGGGGCACGACGAAAAGCAGCAGGTGATGCGCGCGTTCGTTGCCGGAACCGTCTCGATTCTGGTGGCGACGACGGTGATCGAAGTGGGCGTCGATGTGCCCAACGCAAGCCTCATGGTGATCGAACATGCCGAACGGTTCGGTATGGCGCAACTGCACCAACTCCGGGGGCGCGTCGGGCGGGGAAGTAGTGAATCGTTCTGCGTTTTGCTATATGACGAACCGCTTTCGGCGGTTGCGCGCGAACGGTTGGCAACACTGAAGCGTGAGAGCGATGGCTTTCGCATTGCCCAAGCCGATCTCAAATTGCGGGGCCCAGGGGAGCTCACAGGCGTGCGACAAAGTGGCGTGCCGATGATGCGGGTTGCCGATCTGACGCGCGACGAAGCCCTGATTCCAGCGGCGCAGGCGTTGGCCGACAAGCTGGTCCAAACGCAGCCGGAGCTGGTCGATCGATTGATCGCCCGTTGGGTACCCCACGCGCGGTGGGCACCCCATGCGTGAGGCATCCGCTGCTGGCTTCCCTGCACACTGGTATGGGAATGCAGTTGCCGTTCTTCCTGCGTGGCGCCGTTGGCTCTTTGGCAGCGGCTCCCTTACCGCCCGTCTCGAAGCACGTTGCCAGCAGTTGCTTCGTGTGGCGCCAATCGCGCAAGGGCGTGCGCCCGTTGCCGCCGACGAGCGGTCGCTCTTGGGCGTCTCAACGCGCATCGCCTGGGTGCGCGAAGTCGCGCTCATCGCAGACGATGTTGCGGTGGTCTTTGCCCGGTCCGTGCTCGTACCCTCGGCGCGCGCCGCCTGGCCGCTCTTTTTCCGTGTCGGGACTCGGCCGCTTGGGGCACTGCTCTTCGAAGATTCTGCGGTATTTCGCGGTCCGATCGAAGCGGCGCGCATCGATTCACGACATACCTTGTGGCGCCGCGCCGCGCACCATGCGCTGTTGCGCTCGGGTGAGGAGCGCGCCGCGCTCTGGGCGCGCCGTTCGTGCTTTTGGCGGTTTGGTAAGCCCTTGCTGGTCCAAGAACTCTTTTTGCCCGGTATCGCGACACTCGATCCGGGGTTGCGCCAAGCGGGTGCGTGGCCGTCGCATCGCGCTGTGAACCCGGTAGAATGACTGCTTTGTTCGTGCTTTCCCGATCCATGACGACCCGTTTCGCTGCGCTGTCCGCCTATTGGCGGTTGATCCGGGGTGATCGGCCCATCGGAACGCTGTTGCTACTCTGGCCGACCTTCGTCGCGCTCTTTTTCGCGGCGCGTGGGCAACCGCCCGCCTGGACATTGACCGTATTCCTCATGGGAACCTTTCTGATGCGCTCTGCGGGCTGCGCGATCAACGATTGGGCGGATCGTGATTTCGATCGCAACGTCTGGCGCACCGCGGATCGTCCGCTGGCATCCGGTGCGATCCCGCACCACCACGCACTGTGGGTGGCAGCCGGGCTTGCGTCGTTGGCTGCGGTTTTTGCCGCAACGCTTGGGGATGCAGTCTTGGTTTGGGCCGTTCCTGCTGCGCTCGTTGCAGCGATCTACCCGTTTATGAAGCGCTTTTTGCCGATCCCCCAAGCGGTTTTGGGCATCGCGTTCTCGTTTGGCATCCCGATGGCGTTTGTCGCGGTGCGCGACGCGGGGCTCTGGGGTTCGCTCGACGCCACGACGTTCTGGCTCTTTGTCGGCAATCTCTTTTGGGTGATCGCCTACGACACCGCGTACGCGATCGCGGATCGTCCCGACGACCTCAAAATCGGGATTCGCAGCTCGGCGATTTTCTTCGGCCGCTGGGATGTCACGGCGATCGTCGCGTTGGAGCTCGCCGCGCTCTTTTGCTGGGCAGTTGCGGGGCGGATTGCGGCGGTAGGTCCCAGCTATTCGGCTGCGCTCGTCGTGATCGCGCTTTTTTGGACGACGCAATTGTCTGCGTTGAGTACGCGCGATCCGAAAGCGGCTTTCCAGGTTTTCCTGGATCACAACTGGGCCGGACTGATCTGGTTTTTCGGTACCGTCTTTGCTTGGGCGTGACCGATTCGAAAACGAGGAGTAAATGATGAACGCGGTAACCCACCGCCCTCCCTTTCGTGAGCAGTTGGCCGCGTTGTGGGCAAAAGATCCACAGCGGCTCTTGTGCGTCGGGCTCGACCCGGATCCAGAGCGGCTCCCGCAGCCGTTACGGTCACTGCCCATCGCCGAAGCGGTGGAACGGTTTCTCGTTGGGGTGGTCGAAGCGACACTTCCGTATGTGTGTGCGTTCAAACCGCAATTCGCCCATTTTGCCGCACACGGTTGGGAAGCGGTGCTGACCCGGGTGATCGCGGCAATTCGCCACCATGCGCCGGAGATCCCTGTGATCCTCGACGCGAAACGTGGGGACATCGGCTCGACTGCCGCGTTCTATGCACAAGAGGCGTTCGCGCGCTACCAGGCCGACGCGCTCACCGTCAATCCCTACCTCGGCACTGATTCGCTCTCGCCCTACTGGACGCGTTATCCGGACCGGGGGCTCTTCGTCCTGTGCCGAACCTCGAATCCCGGCGGTGACGACTTGCAATTTGTCTGTCTGGCTTCGGGCGAGCGGTTGTACGAACACGTGGTCCGCTGGACGGTCGAACGCTGGAACCCGCATGGGCAAACGGGTCTGGTCGTCGGTGCCACCTATCCGGAAGAGATCGCTCGTGTCCGCGCAATCGCTTCTTCTGCGCCGCTCCTCGTCCCTGGCATCGGCGCACAGGGGGGCGACATCGCAGCAACCGTAGCGGCCGGATTTGCGTCGCGAACGTTTCCCGCGCTCCTCCTCAATTCGTCGCGGGCGATTCTCTATGCCGATAGCGGTGACGATTGGCAAAGGGCGGCAGGCGCCGCGGCGCAGACCACCGCGCAGGCGATCGCTGCAGCGCTTCCCAGCGTGTGAGCACAGGAGGTTTGCGCGATGCTCGGCTATCTTCTGCGGCGGTTGCTGTGGTTGGTACCGACGCTCTTGGGGATTACCGTCGTCGTCTTCGTCGTGATGGCCGCTGCGCCGGGGGGGATCTCGGCGGCAACCTTGGTCGAAGGGCAGAATCTCGAACCGGAAGCGAAGCAGGCCCTCACCGAGTACTACAACCGGCTCTACGGCCTCGATCAGCCGCTCACGGTGCAATACCTGCGCTGGCTCAACCACATATCGCCGTTGGGTTGGGAAAGTGACGAAAGCGGGGCGCTTACCGGGTGGCCGACGTTCAAAATGCCCGACCTCGGCGTGAGTTTTCGGTACGGAAGACCGGTCGCGGAGCTTCTTGCGGAACGGGTCCCGGTAACAGTCCTATTGAATCTCCTCTCTGCGCCCCTCATCTATTTGGGAGCGATCGCAATCGGTGTCGCCGCGGCGGCGCGTCGCGGTAGCCGTTTCGACCATCTTTCGTCGCTGCTGCTCTTGGTGTTGTGGTCGGCCCCGCCGATGCTGGTCGGAGTCCTGTTGATCGGCTTTTTTGCTTCCGCCGAATATTGGCACTGGTTTCCCACCGGCGGCCTCTCTACGCGCGAGGCGCTCGATGCGCCGTTTTGGCCGGTGACGCCGTCCTTTGGCGCTTGGTTGCTGCTCTTTGTGTTGCCGCTTGCGACGACCGGACTGTTTGTCGCCGCCGCGCGGCGCAGCAAACGTGCTGGGTTACGCCATCCTGTGGTCGCTGGGCTGGTTGGGTTGGCCGTCGGGTTCTTGCTCGTCCGGGTCACCGTGCCCATCTTGGCGCCGGGATTCCTCTTCGATCGCATTTGGCATCTGATCTTACCGGTCGTTACCCTCTCTTATGGAGGGATCGCGTTTTTGGCCAAACTCACCCGGGCGTCGCTCCTTGAGCACCTTGCCGCTGATTTCACCCGAACGGCCCGGGCCAAAGGGGTGCCGGAGCAGGTGGTGCTGTGGCGGCACGTGTTTCGCAATTCGCTCTTGCCGTTGATCACCGTCGCGGCGTCGCTGCTGCCGTCGCTGATCGCCGGGTCGGTGATCGTCGAAACGCTCTTTTCGATCGATGGGATGGGTCGGTTGGCTGTCGAGGCGGTTCAAACGCGGGATCGAGAATTGGTGCTCTCTTTGACGCTCATTTCCGGTCTCTTGACCCTGATCGGCTATCTCGTCGCCGATATCGCGTACGCGATCGCGGATCCCAGGGTGCGCTATGAAGGGTGACGTGACTCAGAACACGCTCCTAGGGCGAATCGCGGGAATGGGTGGCGCGGTGCGCTTTGCGCTCGTGTGGTTGGGGTTGCTTGCAACCGTCGCGGCCTGGGCACCGCTTTTGGCCAACTCACTGCCGCTCTGGGTCGAGCGCGCCGATGGTCGGTGGGCTTTTCCGCTTTTCGCGCAATTCACTGCCGAAGACGTCGCGTGGTGGGTCGGGTGGTGGAGCGCGGTCGTGTTGCTGCGTTGGCGCCGTATCCCAGCTGCGCGTCGATTGGGGATCGCTCTTGGGGTGGTTGGTGTCGCGTGGGGCATCGGCAGTGCGTATCTCAAACCCGCACCGCTCGTGGTCTATGACGCCTGGCGGCAGGCAGAACGTGCGGGGGAATTGCGTTCCGCCCTGTGGGCGCCAATTCCCTATTCGCCGAAAGATTATTTGCGCGATTTTGGGGTAACCGCGCTCGAACCGCCGCTTGCCGCGATCCCAGAGCGGTGGCACTGGCTGGGAACCGACGACCAAGGCGGAGATGTCGCGTCGCGGATGATCCACGCGAGCCGCATCGCGCTATCGATCGGTTTCATCGCCACTGGCGTCGCGCTCGTGATCGGGGTAACGATCGGCGCTGCAATGGGCTATTTTGCGGGTTGGATCGACCTCATCGGGATGCGCTTGGTCGAAATCTTCGAAGCGGTGCCCACTCTGTTTCTCTTACTGACTTTCGTCGCCTTTTTCGAGCGGTCGCTCCCGTTGATGATGGTGATCATCGGGCTCACCGCCTGGCCCGGTTACGCCCGCTACACCCGGGCCGAATTCTTGCGCTTGCGCGGGATCGAGTTCGTGCAAGGGGCGATCGCTTCGGGATTGCCCCTGCGTTCCGTGCTCTTTCGCCACATGTTGCCCAACGCCGTTGCGCCGCTTGCCGTTGCGGCGGCGTTTGGCGTCGCGTCGGCGATCCTGGCGGAAGCGACGCTCTCTTTTCTCGGACTGGGGCTCGTCGATGAACCCTCTTGGGGTCAGATGCTCAATCAGGCGGTGAAGAGCGCGGCATTCAACTGGTGGCTGGCACTTTTTCCCGGTGGTGCGATCTTGATGACCGTCTTGGCCTATAACCTCTTGGGTGAGGCGTTGCGCGACGCGCTCGACCCGCGCCTGGAGCGGAACGGGCGATGACGTTAGACCCTTTGCTCACGGTCGAAGGGCTCACCATCACACTGGCCAATGGTACAGAGCCGCTGGTTTCGGACCTCACCTTTTCGATTGCGGCCGGCGAAACGCTCGCACTCGTCGGGGAATCGGGGTCGGGGAAGTCGCTCACCGCGCAAGCGCTGTTGGGCCTTTTGCCTACGGGGGTTTTCGCGCCCGCGCTTGGGCAGGCGACCCTTTCCGGGATCAGCGGTAACCTCTTGGTGCCGGATGTCGCGGCACGAGTGCGCGGAGCGCACGTCGCGATGATTTTCCAAGAGCCGATGAGCGCGCTCAACCCAGTGATGACAGTCGGCGCGCAGATCGCTGAAGTGCTCGAATTCCACGCGCCGCACCTCTCGCCCCTCGGGCGGCAAGCGGCGGTGGCCGCTGCGCTTACCGAGGTGCAACTCGACGCCGAGCGCATCGCGGCCAGTTACCCCCATCAACTCTCGGGCGGCCAGCGGCAGCGGGCGATGATCGCGATGGCGCTGGTGGCGCAACCGAAACTGCTCATCGCCGACGAGCCGACTACCGCGCTCGATGTCACGGTGCAAGCGGAGATCCTGCAGCTTCTTCGCACGTTGCAACGCCGCCATGCGATGGCGATGCTCTTCATCACCCATGACCTGGACGTGGTCGCGCAAGTGGCCGATCGCGTCGCGGTGATGCAAGCCGGGCGCATCGTCGAAATGGGCACGGTGGCGGAGGTCACGCAAGCGCCCAAACACCCTTATACCCGGCGTCTGTGGGCCGCGCAGCCGCGTCATCTTCCTCCCCGCCCGAAAGGGTGCCGCCAAACGGGCATGAGTACGAGTGCATCGCCCAATGAGGCTGACACCGCGTGTGCAGCTGTGCCCAGCGACGCCTCCATTCTGGACGCACGCAATCTTCGGGTCTATTTCCCGATTCAGCGTGGCGTGCTCCGGCGTACGGTTGGATACGTCAAAGCGCTGGACGGCGTGGATCTTACGATTCGGCGCGGTGAAGTGGTCGCCGTGGTCGGAGAGTCGGGATCAGGCAAGAGCACGTTGGGGCGCGCGGTACTCGGTTTGCAGCCGCTCACCGCTGGGACGCTTTCGCTCTTTGGTACCCCGATGCAAAACCGTCCGCGCCACGCGTGGCAACCCGTGCGACGTCGTGTCCAGGTGGTTTTTCAAGATCCGTTCGCATCGCTCAACCCGAAACGGCGCATTGGTGCGCTCATCACCGAACCCATGGCGGTGCATCGCATCGGCGTCGACGACGCCGATCGGTGGCAACGGGCCCAAGCGTGGGTGACGGCTTTGGGTTTGCCGGCAGAGACGTTACAGCGTTATCCGCACGAATTTTCGGGAGGACAGCGGCAACGGATCGCGATCGCGAAGGCATTGGCGCTTGAACCGGAGCTGCTCGTCTGCGATGAGATCACCAGTGCGCTCGATGTCACGCTGCAAGCGGAAATTTTGCAACGGTTGGCGCACCTGGTGGTCGAACGTGGCCTGTCGCTCCTTTTCATCACCCACAACATGGCGGTGGTCGAGTACTTGGCCGATCGGGTGGTGGTCCTCTACCGCGGAAAAGTGGTCGAAAGCGGGGAGACAGCCACAGTGCTCAATCGTCCGGAGCATCCGTACACCCAACAGCTCCTGACCGCAGCTGGATTCAATCGCTAGTAGACGCTTTGATGCGCGCATACGCGGCAAGCGCTCGGGCGCGGGAAGCGACGAGCGAAACGATTGGCTGAGGGTAATTCTTTCCCAAAAAGAGTCCGGCCGCTTCCCGAGTTGCCTCGGATGCCGTCCACGGCGCGAAACGCGCGGGTGTCGGGAGCTTAGCGAGTTCGGGAAGGTAGGTAGCGATGAACGATCCGTCCGGGTCGAATTTTTCCGCTTGTAACACGGGGTTGAAGATGCGAAAGTAGGGCGCTGCATCGGCGCCACATCCTGCGACCCACTGCCAACTGGCTACGTTGCTGGCCAGAGTGTAATCGACGAGCGTATCGCGAAACCACGCCTCACCCACGCGCCAGTGAAGCAGCAGATTCTTGGTCAGGAATGAGGCGACCACCATCCGCAACCGGTTGTGCAGGTAACCGGTGCGCCAAAGCGCGCGCATCGCGGCGTCTACGATCGGGATTCCAGTTTCGCCCCGTTGCCAGCGACGACACAGCGCTTCGTCCTCCTCCCAGGGAAAGGCGGTGAATTCGGGGCGGAACGGTTCGGTGACCATCTGGGGAAAGTGAACCAAGAGGTAGTGTGCGAACTCTCGCCAAGCGAGCTCAGTGCGGAATTTTGCGACATCGCGGGCCGAAGCCCGTCCTGCTACCGCGTACCACAGGGTGTTCGGTGAGATCTCTCCGTGCGCCAAATAGGGGGAAAGGCGCGAGGTATGGGGGCGTGCCGGAAAGTCGCGCCCCGAGGCATATCCGGCAAGGCCGTTTGCCAAAAAGGCGTCGAGCCGAGTGTGGGCAGCTGCTTCACCGATCGTCCACTGCGTCCCCAGCTTTCGCTCCCATTCGGCTTCCGGTGCTGGCTCGACGCCCGGTTCCGACGCGGCACGGGGAATCAGGGTAAGGTCTGGCGCGGGAAGCGGCGTGCGGGGCGATGGCGCAGCGAGGCACCCCTTTTGAAAGAACGGCGTGAAGACGCGGTATGGCGTACCGTCCGGCTTGGCGATCGTTTCTGGGTTCCAGAGCAGGGACCCGTTGCGGCGCACCACTTCAACCCCAAGCTCGGTCAAGGAAGTGGCGAGCAGGGTGTCACGCGCGCGGACGCACGGTTCATGCGCTTCGGTCCACGTCACCCGACGCACCCCGTAGCGGCGCACCAAATCGGGAAGCAGCACGGACGGATCGCCACGAAAAAAGCGAAGATTTCCTTTCAGCGCGTCGTCGAGTGCAACGAGCGAACGGCGTGTCCACCATCGATACGCGGCGCCCGGCGCTTCGTTTGGTGGGATCGTGGTATCGTCGATCCAGACCGGAACCACCGCACCAAAACGCGCGGCTTCGGTCAAAGCCGGGTTGTCGCGCAGCCGGAGGTCATTCCGGAACCAGTGCAGGGCCACCGGGGCGTTTTCTGAAGCGAAGGCAATCATGGGTGTGATCTCGGTGAGCAATTCCCCAACAAGCGGTTTGCTATCAAGCGGTTCGAGACGGGCACGCAGCGATCCACTGCGCGATCTGACGCCGCATCGCTTCGAGTTCGTGACTGGCGACTGGAAGCAATAGCAACGACATGCCATAAACGTAAGCGTAGAGGAGCGCTGCGCGGGCTGTCGCGGTCGCTTCGTCCAGACCACACGCCAAGAACAAGCGCCGTGCCCGGTCGAGTCGCACCGCATCGACTTCACTCACGACCGCAGCCGCTGCTTCGTCACGCCGTGCCCATTCACGTACCGCCAATTCGATCAGAATACCTCGGGGGTTCCGGCTTGCGCTATAGACATCGATCACGTGCAAAAGTTGTTCTGCTTCCGTACCGGATGGACACCGGGTTTGCTTGTCGATATCGGCAATTCGCCCCGCTTTCCAGTGTTCGAGCACGGCCAGATGGAGATCGCGGCGATCTTTGAAGTGCCAGTAAAAGCTCCCTTTGGTGACGCCCAGGCGGTGCGCGAGCCGTTCGACCCGTAAACCGGCAATCCCCTCTTTGGCCAAGAGGTCGATCGCGGCGCGAATCCACGCGTCGCGGTTGAGCGATTTGCTCGGCAGGTTTTGGGGTTGATTCATATCAAACAGTTGTTCGAAAACCTCTTGACGCAACGGTGTAACTGCGCTATCGTATCTTCCATACGATACCGTATGGTAAACCGTCGTTCATCCAAAAGCAAGGAGCAAGCGCGATGAAAATTTTGGTTCCTGTCAAGCGCGTGGTCGATTACAACGTCAAGATCCGGGTCAAACCCGACGGCAGCGGTGTCGATACCGCGAACGTCAAAATGTCGATGAACCCCTTCGACGAAATCGCCGTCGAAGAGGCGGTGCGTCTCAAAGAGAAAGGCGTCGCCAGCGAAGTCGTCGCGGTGAGTGCTGGGGTTGCCGCGTGTCAAGAGACGCTGCGCACGGCGCTCGCACTGGGTGCGGATCGCGCGATCCTAGTCCAGACCGAAGTCGAGCTGCAGCCGCTCGCGGTGGCCAAGCTTTTGGCCGCGCTGGTCGCCAAAGAGTCGCCGCAGCTTGTGATCATGGGTAAGCAAGCGATCGACGACGACGCGAACCAAACCGGACAGA
This sequence comes from Hydrogenophilus thermoluteolus, assembly GCF_003574215.1. NCBI lineage: Bacteria > Pseudomonadati > Pseudomonadota > Hydrogenophilia > Hydrogenophilales > Hydrogenophilaceae > Hydrogenophilus > Hydrogenophilus thermoluteolus. Next base: position 1,076,840 of record NZ_AP018558.1, read on the forward strand.
TGCTCGCGGCGTTGCTCAATTGGCCGCAAGCGACATTCGCGTCGAAAGTCGAGGTCGACACGGGTGCGCAAACCGTCACCGTCACGCGTGAGATCGACGGGGGTTTGGAAACCCTGAAAATGGCGCTTCCTGCGGTGATCACCACCGATTTGCGCCTCAACGAACCGCGTTTTGCGTCGTTGCCCAACATCATGAAAGCGAAAAGAAAGCCGCTCGATACCGTCACCCCAGAGGCGCTCGGTGTCGATGTCACCCCGCGGATCCGAACGCTCAAAGTCGAAGAACCCCCGAAACGGCAAGGCGGCGTGAAAGTGGCCGACGTCGACGAGTTGATCGCGAAGTTGAAGAACGAAGCCAAAGTCATCTAACCGAATGCGAAGGAGCGTGCAATGGGACATTCTGTATTGGTGGTCGCGGAACACAACGACGAAACCTTGGTGTCAAGCACGGCGCATGCGATCGCAGCGGCCAAGCAGCTTGGCGATGTGACGGTTTTGGTTGCGGGGACTAATTGTGGCGGCGCCGCTCAAGCAGCAGCGCAATGCGACGGCGTGGCGAAAGTGCTTCAAGCCGACGCGCCGGAACTCGCGGGCCACACCGCCGAAGCGGTGACCGACGCGGTGCTCGCTTCGGCGCAGGGGGCACGATATATCGTTTTCCCCTCGACGGCGTTCGGCAAAAACGTCGCACCGCGTGTCGCAGCCAAACTCGATCGTGCGCAAATCTCCGACGTGATCGGCATCGTCGATGAGAAAACCTTCGTGCGCCCGATCTACGCGGGTAATGCGCTGGCAACCGTCACCTGCGACGATGAGCCGCTCGTCCTCACGGTGCGGACCACCGCGTTCGACGCAGTTGCGCAAAGGGACGCGGCGGCACCGATCGAATCGTTGTCCGTGACCTTTACCGGCCCCAAAGTGGAATTGGTAAGCCGTGAATTGACTCACTCGGAGCGTCCGGAACTCACTGCGGCGCGTGTCGTGGTGACCGGTGGGCGTGGCTTGGGCAGCGCCGAGCAGTTCCACGCGTTGTTGGAACCGCTTGCCGACAAACTCAACGCCGCGATCGGCGCGTCGCGCGCCGCGGTCGATGCTGGCTACGCACCGAACGACTGGCAAGTGGGGCAAACCGGCAAGATCGTCGCGCCGGAACTCTACATCGCGATCGGCGTTTCGGGTGCGATCCAGCACCTGGCCGGTATGAAGGATTCGAAAGTGATCGTCGCGATCAACAAAGACCCCGATGCCCCCATTTTCCAGGTTGCCGATTACGGCTTGGTCGCCGATCTTTTCCAAGCGGTCCCGGAATTGACCCAAAAACTGTAATCCCAAGGAGTGTGCGAAATGAGTGAATACCGTGCGCCGTTGCGCGATATGCGCTTTGTGATGGAAGAGTTGTGCGGTCTGGAACAGATCAGCCAGTTGCCGGGTTGTGAAGATGCCACCCCAGACGTAGTGCAAGCGATACTCGAAGAGGGTGGGAAATTCGCAACCGAGGTGCTCTCACCGCTCAATCGCGTGGGCGACCAAGAAGGGTGCCGCTGGGAAGATGGGCGTGTGATCACCCCGAGCGGGTGGAAAACGGCCTACCAGCAGTTCCGCGAAGCGGGCTGGACCGCGGTGGCCTGCGATCCCGAATATGGTGGCCAAGGATTGCCGAAGTTGGTCTCCACTGCGGTGATGGAGCTGTGGAAATCGGCGAACATGGCCTTTTCCCTCTGCCCGATGCTCACCCAAGGTGCGATCGAAGCGCTGATGCTTTGCGGCACCGACCGGCAAAAACAGCTCTACCTGCCCAAAATGGTGAGCGGGGAGTGGACCGGCACGATGAACCTCACCGAACCGCAGGCAGGTTCTGACCTCTCCGCGGTACGGACCCGTGCCGAACCCATCGGCGATGGACGCTTTAAACTCTTCGGGCAGAAGATCTTTATCACCTACGGCGAACATGAGATGAGCGACAACATCGTCCATCTCGTTCTTGCCCGGCTTCCGGACGCGCCGGAAGGGGTAAAAGGGATCTCGCTCTTCGTCGTGCCCAAATACCTCGTCAATGAGGATGGTTCGCTCGGGGCGCGCAACGATGTGCGCTGCGTCTCGATCGAACACAAACTCGGGATTCATGCCAGCCCCACCTGCGTGCTCGCATTTGGTGACCAAGGTGGTGCGATCGGCGAACTCGTCGGTGAGCCGAACAAAGGGCTTCAGTACATGTTCATCATGATGAACGAAGCCCGTTTTGCCGTGGGGATGGAAGGGCTGGCGCTTGCCGAACGCGCTTATCAGCAAGCCCTTGCCTACGCGCAAGAACGCATTCAAGGGTTCGAGGTGGGGCAAAAGAGCGATGAGCGCGTGCCGATCATCAAACACCCCGATGTCCGCCGGATGCTTTTGCGCATCAAGGCCCATACCGAAGCGATGCGGGCGATGAACTACCATGTCGCCGCAGCGTTCGACCTTGCCCGTCACCACCCCGACGAAAAAGTCCGGCAGCGCAGTCAGGCGTATGTCGAACTGATGATTCCCGTGGTGAAAGGGTGGTGCACGGAACGGGCGGTGGAGATGACCTCGCTCAACATCCAGGTGCATGGCGGTATGGGGTTCGTCGAAGAGACCGGCGCGGCGCAACATTTCCGTGACGCCCGCATCACCCCGATCTATGAAGGGACGACCGCGATTCAAGCGAACGACCTCATCGGTCGTAAAATCGCGCGCAACGGCGGGATGGTCGCGCAGGGATTGGCGCAAGAGATGGAAAAAACGGTCGTCGAACTGCGTGCCACCGGTGATGCGGCGTTGGGGCGGATTGCGACGCGTCTCGAAGCGGGGATCGCTGCGCTGCGTAAAGGGGTCGAGTTCATCGTCGCGAACTACCAGAGCAATCCGAAATCGGCGCACGCCAGCTCGGTACCACTCCTTGAGCTCTTCGGCATCGTCTGCGGTGGTTGGCACATGGCGCGTGCGGCGCTCGTTGCCCATCAGCGTCTCTCCCAAGGAGATACCGCCGATCCGCGCTTCTACCAAGGCAAACGCGACACCGCCCGGTTCTATGCCGACCATATCCTGCCGCACGCAACGGCGCTTGCGGAAACGGTGGTCGATGGGGCCGAGGTGACCGTTGCGTTCACCGACGAAGCGTTCGCGCTGGGCATGTGAGCCATCGTGCTGCTGGGCGTTCCCAGCAGCAGGAACCAAAAAGCCCACCCGGAACGGGTGGGCTTTTTGCGTACGGGATCGTGCCGTGCGCTGATTCACAAAACCGTAACGGTTTTATCCTTCGGCCAACGGGTTTTTTCAGGTGGTTCGACGACGCGGTAACCGAATGCGACAAAGACCGCAAGTCCCCATGTTGTCCAGTCGATCGGATGAAAGCGGCTCAAAATCGCTTCGGCTTGTTCGCGATCGAACCCTTCGATCGGGCAGGAGTCGATCCCCAGAAGCGCCGCAGCGGTCATCATGCTCGCCAATGCCAGGTAGCATTGGCGCGCCGACCACTCGAAAAGCCCTGTGGGTGTTTCGAGCAGTTTGAACTCACGCTCCTGGAAATTGCGCACACGGGTTTGCCTTTGGTCAATGGTTGCGTCATCGAGACGCTTCACCTCGCGCATGTGTGCAGCAAGGTAAGGCGAATCCCAACGCACGTCCTTGCGCGCCAGGATCGCCACGACGTGGCTGGCCGTGGGAAATTGTCCCTGTGCGCCCCATGCCACAGGAAGTAACGCTTCCCGAACCGCACGATTTTGGAGCACCAAAAAGTGCCACGGTTCGAAGCCGAAAGAGCTTGGCGAAAGGCGAGCAGCCGTTAGGATTGCCTCCCAATCGTGCTCCGGGATGGTACGGGACGCATCGAACTGCTTGCATGCGTGACGAAAACGCCAAACCTGCTCGATCGCGTCGGCTTCCAACCAGCGAGCCATCGTACTACCTCCTCAAGAGCCGCGGTCGATCGTTATTGAACCTTCGCTTTCGCGACCAACTCCTCGATGTGGCGCTCCATCTTCTGCTGTTGCAGTTGTTGCGTGAGTTGCTCGCGAATCGACTCGAGCGCTGGTGGCGTTTGCGGGCGTACGTCGTCTAAGCGAATCACGTGCCAACCGAACTCACTTTTCACGGGCTGTTCGGTCATTTCCCCCTTCTTCAACTGGGTCATCGCGTCACTGAACGGTTTGACGAACATCTCGGGGGTCGCCCAGCCCAGATCGCCCCCTTTTTCACGGCTACCCGGGTCTTTCGACTGTTTGGCCAGTTCTTCCCACTTCACCTTGCCCGATTTCAGATCGGCAATCGCCTGCTTCGCGGCAGATTCGCTCTCGAAGAGGATATGGCGTACGTGGTACTCGTTGCCCGCAAACGCTTTTTTGATCTTTTCATACGCAGCCTGGAGCTCCGCGTCAGTAACCGGATGGTCTTTCATGTATTGAGTGAGATAGTGGCGCAGCAGCACGCCTTGCTTGGCCAGTGCCATTTCCGCTTGGACTTTCGCATCTTTGTCGAGCCCTGCTTTTTTTGCCGCCTGCTCGATCGCGACACGGCGGACCAGCTCCTCCCGAATCGCTTCGCGAAGCTCCGGCGTGTCTTTTTGCCCTTGCTCGATCTGTTTGTCGAGAATCGCTTGAAGGTGGGATTCTGGGATCGCCTGTCCATTGACCTTGGCAACGTCTCCAGCCCAGAGGGGGAGTGCGAAGGCACCCGCAAAGACGGATGCAGCGGTCAAACGGATCATGCGCTGGCTAATGGTTTTCATCGCTTTCCTTTCGAAGTCAATTGAACGTACCAAAATATGTCTTACAAACTCTGTGTTACACCCCAATAAAAGTGTCACGGTTCATCCGGCGTTTTCGCGGTGATTGCCAACGCGTGGATCGAGGCCATCACCGAACCCAACGCGTCATAGACCATGCGATGCCGCTCGATGCTGCGTTTGCCCGCAAACTGGTCGGAGACGATCGTCACTGCATAATGGGTGCCGCCGTGCTGCGCGGCGGGGTTGTGCCCGGCGTGAAGATGGCTTTGGTCTTCGACCTGCAACCGACAAGGCGCAAGTGCGGCGGTAAGCCGTTCTCGGATCGCTTGTGTCTTTTCTGTCGGATTCATACTAACTTTCTTCACCCTGTCTCGAACCGGTGGCGTTCGGCGCATTCGCCGAAGGATCGGGCAGCGCGTGGCGGTGTAGCCAAAGTGCCTGTCCCACGACGAAAAGCAGCGTCAATCCCAACGTCCCGAAGAGCTTGAACTGGACCCATACCGCTTCGCTGAAGTGGCTGGCCACCCACCAGTTGAGCGCGCCCAAAAAAAGAAAGAAACCAGACCACGCATCCGAGAGGCTACGCCACTTTCGCGGCGGCAATTGGACATGGTGGCGCAGCGTAAGTTCCATCAGGTTGCGGCCGCTCAAACGCGCAATCCATAACGCGAGCGCCATGAACCAATAGACCGCAGTGGGTTTCCACTGAATGAAACGGGGATCGTGAAAGAAAATCGTTGCTCCACCCAAGAGCGTCACGAGGAAAAAGGTGACCCAGAGCGTTTTGTCGACGGGTTTGCGTCGTACTTTGAGCCAGACGATCTGCAACGCAGTCGCGCCGATGGTGACTGCGGTGGCCGCAAGGATGGGCACCCGATCGGGTGCAATCCCGTCACCGAACCAAGGCGCCAGCGCGTCGCGCCAGTCGGGCAGGACATTCAGCACCTGGTAGGTGAGAAAGAACGCGATCAGCGGAAAGAGGTCGAAAAGAAACTTCATGGTGACACGATTGTACCTGCTTTTCTCGGTACAATCGCAGGCATGAAAATCTTGGCTTTCGATACCGCTTCTGACCATGCGTGCGTCGCCGTCCAGTGGGATGAGGCGGTGCATACCCGTAAGCTTCAGGGCTATGCACGCCACGCCGAGCACTTGCTCGCGGCCATTGCCCAGACTTTTGCGGAAAAGGGGCTTGGCAACTGGCAGCAGGAGATCGATGCGATCGCGTTCGGTGCGGGACCCGGGGCATTCACCGGGGTTCGCTTGGCGTGCGCGGTGGCGCAGGGGATGGGGATGGCGTTGGGCAAACCTCTGTTGGCGCTCGACGCGCTGGCACTGGTCGGGCGCTCGGCATACCCGGAGGGCCCGAGTGGCCGCGTCTGGGTTGCTGCCGACGCCCGCATGGGTGAGTGGTACCACCGTTGGTTCGAAGTGACCGCGGGCGGGGAATGGCAACCACGTTCGGAACCAGCACTCGTCTCACCGCATACCGCCCGCTGGGATGAGATCGCGATTGATCCCGATGGTACCGAATTTCGTTTCGCGGGGTTTCGCCTCGCAGAGGGTTGGCCGGAATCGTGGCCAGCGCCATTCGAAACGCGCTGGATCGACGCGATCGCGCCCGAAGCGCTCCTTGCCGCGGCGCGCGCAGCCGCCGCGCAGGAGCAATTCGTCGCCGCCGATGCAGCGCAACCGGTTTATGTCCGGGAGCGCGTCGCGCTGACCCTGGAAGAACAGCAAGCGTTACGGGCAAAGAAACGCGAAGCGGCAACACAGAGTAGGGCATGAACGCGGTCACGATCGATCCGCTTACCCGTGCTGATCTCGATTGGCTCCTTCCTCTTGAGGCAGCATGCCAGCCCATGCCTTGGCAAGCGGACCATTTTGTGGCCTGTTGGCAACCCAATGCGTGCCAGCGAGGTTGGGCGCTTCGCTGCAATCACAGTCCTGTCGGTTATCTCGTGGGCCTGTGGGTCACTGACGAAGCCCATTTACTCAATCTGGTCGTAGCGCAACCCTATCGCCGACAGGGGTTTGGCGCGCGCCTACTGGCCCATTTCTTCGCCCATAACCAGGAAACGGCCACCTTTTGGCTCGAAGTCCGAGCCGACAATCGACCGGCAATCGGTCTCTACGAACGGCATGGTTTCCAGCGGGTAGCGCTCCGCAAAGCCTACTATCGCCTACCCGATGGCCAGCGCATCGATGCCTGGGTGATGCGCAAGGATCGCACCGCAGACGGGAGCGCGCGATGACCGATCCGTTGCGCCGTTTCGCATGGCTCGACGCGATGGAACTCACGCCGCTTTGGCGGTTGCGGTCCCGTTGGCTTATCTCCGATCGTTCTGCGCAGACGCAGACCGATACCCAAACCAACCCCCAGGACGTCACGATCGATACCGACCGTTCGGCGCCGCGCTACCCGTGCCAGCAGACACAACGGCAGGCGTCCCGCCAACCAACCCCACCCCAAGCGCCGCCAGAGCCCCCTTCGTCGCGATTCCCTGAGCGGGCCGAGCAGATCGCCACGATGGATTGGGAGGCGCTCGAAGCGGCGATTCGCCGCTGTCAAGCCTGTCCGTTGTCGCGTGAGCGAACCCAAGCGGTGCCGGGTGTAGGGGATCACCGTGCCCGCTGGCTCTTTGTCGGCGAAGGGCCGGGACGCGAAGAGGATCGCCAGGGAGAGCCGTTCGTCGGACCGGCAGGGAAGTTGCTCGATGAGATGCTCTTTGCCCTTGGGCTCAGACGCGGTGCGGATGTCTATATCGCCAACGCGGTGAAATGCCGCCCCCCTTTGAACCGAACGCCGCACCCGGAAGAGATCGCCGCCTGCAACCCGTTCCTCGCGCGTCAAATCGCACTCCTTGCGCCCCGCATCATCGTCGCGTTGGGCAAGCCAGCTGCTTTTGCGCTCCTCGACGAAGAGGTGAAAATCGCCCAAGCGCGTGGTCGTCGCTTCGATTACCACGGGATTCCCGTTGTCGTCACCTACCATCCCGCCTATTTGTTGCGCAACCCGGCAGACAAACGAAAGGCGTGGGAAGACTTGCTCTTTGCGCGCCGAATTTTGATGCAGCAGGTATAATCGTTTTCTATGACCGCAAAGCGAATACCGCTCCATCCCCGCAATCCGCAACCCCGTGGGATTGCGCAACTCGCCCAAATGTTGGCGAACGGGGGGATCGTCGCGATTCCTACCGACGCCAGCTATTCCCTGGTCTGGCCGGTGGGGGACGCCAACGCGCTCGTGCAAGTCCGCCGTTTGCGGGGGGTTGACGACAATCACCTCTTCACCCTCTTTTGTCCCGACCTCTCTATTTTGGGGCAATACGCCCGGGTCGACAATCAACAATATCGTTTGCTCAAACTCGGTACGCCAGGGCCATTTACTTTCATCTTGGAGGGATCGCACGAACTTCCTCGTCGTGTGCTCCATCCGAAACGGCGAACCATCGGCCTGCGCGTGCCCGACCACCCGGTCGTGCAGGCATTGTTGGCAGCGCACGGTGCGCCGCTACTAGCAACGACCGTTCAACCCGCCGGTGCCGAAGAACCACTTTCCGACCCCGATGCGATCCTCGACCAGTTGGGGCACGTACTCGCGGCGGTCGTCGACACCGAAGAGATACCCCAGGGTGCGACCACGATCATCGACCTGACGGAACGCCCGCCTGTGATCCGTCGCCTGGGCTTGGGGGATCCGGCTCGCCTCGGGCTCGAAGTGGTTGAAAGCGAAACGTGATGGCAGAACTCATCGCGACGCTCGCGATTTGGGCGATTCCGGTCTTACTTGCCATCACCTTGCACGAAGCGGCGCATGGTTACGTGGCGCGCGCTTTCGGCGATCGCACCGCGGAGCGGCTCGGGCGTATCACGCTCAACCCCATCAAACACATCGATCCGGTCGGAACGGTCGCGGTTCCTGTCGGTATCCTCACGTTATCGACCCTGTTCGGTGGCCCCGCGATGCTCTTTGGCTGGGCGAAACCGGTTCCGGTCGATCCGCGCTTCCTGCGCCGCCCCAAGCAGGACATGTTTTGGGTCGCGGGGGCTGGTCCGATGATCAACCTCGCCCAAGCGCTCGTGTGGGCGCTCCTTTTCAAAGTGGCCTTCCTGTTCGGGCCGGGGGGCAGTTGGCTGGCGCTGGCTCGAATGAGCGACGCGGGCATTCACATCAACCTGATTTTGGCGCTCGTCAATCTCTTGCCCATTCCGCCACTCGACGGGGGACGCATGTTGGTTGCGGCATTGCCGTACCGTTTGGCAAGTTGGGTTGCGCGTTTGGAACCCTACGGCATGGTGATCGTATTGCTGCTCTTGTTCTCTGGCGGCCTGTCGATGATCCTCTGGCCGCTCTATGCGCTCTTTCGACAGTTTTTTCTCTCATTGGTCGGCATAGGAGTCTGATGTTCATGTACGCGGAACGCGTCGTCTCTGGCATGCGCCCCACCGGGCGACTGCATCTTGGACATTACCACGGCGTTTTGAAAAACTGGGTGAAACTTCAAGACGAGTACCCCTGTTTCTTCTTCGTTGCCGATTGGCATGCGCTGACCACGCAATACGATGAACCGCAATCGATCGCGCAACACACATGGGATCTTATCATCGACTGGCTTGCTGCTGGGATCAACCCGAACCAAGCCACGATCTTCATCCAATCGCGCGTGCTCGAACATGCCGAGCTCCATCTGCTCCTTTCGATGAGTACGCCGCTCGGGTGGCTGGAACGGGTTCCTACCTACAAAGATCAAATCGAAAAACTGTCGCACAAAGACCTGACCACTTACGGATTTCTGGGCTATCCGGTGCTGCAGGCAGCAGACATTCTGATCTATCGAGCCAACTTGGTTCCTGTTGGTGAAGACCAGGTGCCGCACATCGAACTCACACGGGAAATCGCTCGCCGCTTCAACCATTTCTACGGCCGAGAACCGGAATTCGAAGCCAAAGCGCTCGAAGCGGTGAAAAAACTGGGTGGGAAGCGGGCAAAACTCTACCTGGAGTTGCGAACGCGTTACCAGCAAAACGGTGACGACGAGGCGCTCGCGCAAGCCAAAGCGATGTTGGAAGAGGCGCAAAGCCTCACGTTAGGGGATCGGGAGCGGCTGTACGGTTATCTGGAAGGGCGGCACCGGTTGATCCTCGTCGAACCGGAAGCGCTTTTGACCGAAGCGGCGAAAATGCCTGGCCTCGACGGACAGAAGATGTCGAAAAGTTACGGCAACACGATCGCTCTCCGCGAAGAGCCCGAAATCGTCACCAAAAAAGTGCGCACGATGCGGACCGATCCTGCCCGTGTGCGTCGGACCGACCCCGGTGAGCCAGAGCGCTGCCCGGTGTGGCAATTCCATAAAATCTACACCGACGCCACCTGTCACCAATGGGTCCAAGAAGGGTGCCGAACCGCGAAAATCGGCTGTCTTGAATGCAAACAACCGGTTCTCGACGCAATTCTCAAGGAACAGGCGCAGTTTCGCGAACGGGCGCAACCTTATCTGGACGACCCGTCGCTCGTGCGGGCGATCGTCGCTGACGGCTGCGAAAAAGCGCGTAAAGTCGCCCAAGAGACGATGCGCGACGTCCGGGAAGCGATGGGAATCGACTACACCTGATGTGAGATCCACCGTGTCTACCTCTGCGGCGAACGCAACGCGCGACGAAGCGCAGCATCCGGTTGCGCGCCTCTATGGCGCGCCGCTTGCGGAGCTCCCTGAAGATCTCTATATTCCGCCGCAGGCTTTGCGTCTATTGCTGGAAGCATTCGAGGGCCCTTTCGACCTCTTGTGGTTCCTGATCCGCAAGAACCGGATCGACTTGCGGGACATTCCCGTGGCGAAGCTCACTGAGCAGTATTTGGAATACGTCGCGGCGATGAAGGCGCTCGACCTCGATCTTGCCGCAGAGTACCTTGCGATGGCGGCGACCCTCATCGCGCTCAAAGCGCGGCTCCTGCTACCACGCGCTGCGGAGGCAACTTCGGACGAAGATGCGTCGGAAGACGATCCGCGGGCCCGGCTCGTGGCGCAACTCCTGCGGTATGAGCAGTACCGCCAGGCGGCAGAGATCCTGGATCGATTGCCTCGCGCCGGTCGCGATTTCACCTGGGCGCACCCTGTCGAAGTGGCAGAACCGATCGAACCCTCTCCGATACCGGCACCCTCGCTCCAAGCGCTTGCGCGCGCATGGTGGGGGCTCCTGGCGCGACAGGAGCAGCGGCGTCCCCACGAAGTGGTCGAAGAGCCGCTCACCGTCGCCGTGGTGACTCAGGCGCTTTTGGAGACGCTTCGGCTGGCGCGCCGGCCGCTGACGTTGTCGGAACTGCTACCCCCGTCCGCTGACCGACGGTACCTGGTCAAGGCGTTTTTCGCGTTGTTGGAACTGACACGTCTCGGTGCGGTGGACCTGACCCAAGAGGAACCCCTTGCGCCCATCGTCGTCGTGCTCAGTGAAGCCGCAGACGAAGCGCTTGTCCCTGTGGTTTGGGAAAAGGGGAAGGGATGATGCGGTGCAACCAGGAACCCTCCGCTCACTGGACGGTACGCCGTATCCTCGAAGCGATTCTTTTCGCTGCCGATCGGCCGCTGACCATCGCGGAACTACGCCAATGCTTCGACCCCGACCCCGGTAGCGACATCATTGCGTCGGCGCTTGCAGAATTGCAGCGAGAATGGGAAGGGCGGGCGCTCTCCCTTGTGTGCGTCGCGGAAGGGTGGCGTTTTCGCACCGTTGCTGAGGTTCAACCTTATCTCGCGCGTCTCTTTGCGCAGCAAAACCGACACCTGAGCCGCGCCATGCTCGAAACCCTTGCGATCATCGCCTACCAGGGCCCTGTGACGCGCGGCGAAATTTCGGAGATTCGCGGTGTCGAGCTCTCACCCAATCTGTTGCGACAACTCGAAGCGCGCGGGTGGATCGAGATCGTCGGACATCGGGACGGCCCGGGTCGGCCGGCGTTGTGGGCGATCACGCCGCGTTTGTTGAGTGATCTCGGTCTCAAGAGCCGTGACGAGCTGCCGCCATTGCCCGAAGTCGCTGCAGAGAATGCGGCCAAAATCAGGAATGCCATCGACCATGACACGCAATAACACACATTCCGTCCGTGACGGTGCCGCACCAGCGTCAGCGGCGCAACCGGGAGAGCGTCTGCAAAAAGTGCTGGCTCGATTGGGGCTTGCGTCGCGCCGAACCGTCGAAGAATGGATTCGCGCCGGGCGCCTTCGGCTCAACGATCGGCCCGCCCAACTGGGTGACCGGGTCAAACCCGGAGACCGCATCAAACTGGACGGGAAACTGATCGAATGGCGCCGGGCAACGGCGTTTCCGCGGGTGATTCTCTACCACAAACCCGAAGGGGAGCTCGTTACGCGCGACGACCCGGAAGGGCGTCCCACGGTTTTCGATCGCTTGCCCGTTTTGCGCCGCGGCCGCTGGCTCGCGGTGGGGCGGCTCGACCTCAATACTTCTGGTTTGCTGATTTTCACTACCGATGGCGATTTGGCCAACCGCTTGATGCATCCCCGCTATGGGTGGGAAAGGGAATACGCCGTCCGAATTCTGGGTACCTTGACCCCTGAGGATCAAACGCAATTGCTGGAGGGGATCGTGCTCGAGGATGGCCCTGCTCAGTTCAATACCCTTGTCGATATCGGTGGACAAGGCGCGAACCACTGGTATCGGGTGACGATTGGCGAAGGGCGTAACCGCGAAGTGCGGCGTATGTTCGAAGCACTGGGGTATACGGTAAGTCGCCTGATCCGCGTGCGTTACGGTCCGATTGCGCTACCGCCCCGACTCAAACGCGGCATGTGGCAAGAATTGCCTCCGGAAGAGGTCTCCCGCCTCTTCGGGATTCCATTGCCCAAAGGGTTGGCAACGGCTGCGAAATCGCCCACCCCGCGTCCGCGTGCCTCGCGGCCCAGCCGTTCGTACAACGACAAAAAGAGAGGAGGATAGACCATGGCAGATCGCCGTTTGCGTGTTTTCTATACCGTCGTCAAATCGGGTTCCTTCACCCGTGCCGCGGAACGGCTGGGCATGACGCAACCTGCGGTGACCTTTCAGATCAAACAACTCGAAGAGCATTTCGACACTACGCTCATCGATCGCAGCCACCGCAAATTGCGGTTGACCCCCGCCGGTGAGATCGTCTTTGCTTATGCCGAGCGGATGATTCTCTTGGACGACGAGCTCGAAACCCGAATCAGTGAATTGACTCAAGAGCTGCGCGGGCCACTGACGATCGGCTGTTCAACGACGCTTGCCGCTTACTGGGCGCCCCGGCTCATCGAAGAGTTCAAGCGGCGCCATCCCAACGTGACTCCGCGCCTGATCGTCGGGAACTCGGAACTGACTCAGAATCGGGTCGCAAACCGCGAACTCGACATGGGGATGATCGAAATCGTCGCCGACGACCCT